>JBGPIW010000106.1:0-7406 GCA_041485045.1 Gemmatimonadota bacterium
CTCCATGGTGAGCGGGGTCTGCACGCTGTCCAGCGTGCTCACCGGTCCGGACGAGTACAGCTCTTCGGAGCGGTCCTTGCGCGGCCAGTTGGACGGGATCCACCAGGCGCGCGCGTTGTCCGCCAGAGCGAACTCGGTGAGCTCGTCGGTGATCTCGAACGCGCCGAGTCCGGGCTGCTCGGGGACTTCATAGCGGAAGCCCACGCCATCGTCGAAGGCGCGCACCCGCAGGGTGAAGCGCCGATTCGGGGCCGCCGTCTCTTCCACGGAGACCGCCATCTCGTTGTGGTGGTCGTGGACGCGCGCCACCTCGCCCCACGGTTGGGTCCACCATTCGTCGTGCGACTGCCGGGTGGTGTCGGTGATGCGCAGCGAGTCGCGCAGCGGCGGCGCCCCGTGGAACTCGAAACCGAGCAGCGAGGGGAGGATCAGCGCCCGGCCGTCACGCGACAGGCTGTAGGTGAGCCTCCCTTCGTGGACTGCGACCGTGACCTGGTTGCGGCCGTCGGGGGAGGCGACGCTGGACTGCCCCCGGAGCGGGGCGGTGGTCGCGACGAGGGTGAATGCGGCGAGTGCGAGGATGCGAGTGTGGCGGGGCATAAGGCGAAGCTAGGGCGGCAACCGCCCTTCGGCCAGCAGCGGCCCGGAGTGGCTGGAGCGGGCTCGCCCGGATAGAATTCGGCGTCCATGAGCGAGCGCAGGAAGGTCGCAATCGTCGTCGGTGGCGGGCCGGCACCCGGTATCAACGCGGTGATCGGCGCGGCGACGATCCGCTGCATCCTGGAGGGCGTGGAGGTCCTGGGGATCCAGGACGGGTTCGAGTGGGTCATGCACGGCGACATCAGCCATGTGCTCCCGCTCGACATCGAGAAGGTGAGCCGCATCCACACCCGCGGCGGCTCGATCATCGGCATCGCCCGCGCCAACCCCACCACCGATCCGAGCCTGCTCGAGAACACGATTCTCTCGCTGCTGCGGCTCGACGTGACGCATCTGATCACGATCGGCGGCGACGATACCGCCTACACCGCGATGCGTCTCGACGAGCAGTCGGCGGGCCGGATCCACGTGGCGCACGTGCCGAAGACGATCGACAACGACATCGGCATGCCGCCGGAGATCGACACGTTCGGGTTCCAGACCGCCCGCCACCACGGTGCCGAGATCGTCAAGAACCTGATGGCCGACGCGCACACTACGTCGCGCTGGTACTTCGTCATCACGATGGGCCGGAAGGCGGGTCACCTCGCTCTGGGAATCGGCAAGGCGGCCGGGGCCACCCTCACCCTCATCCCGGAGGAGTTCGGACCGCACAAGGTCCCGTTCAAGACGCTCACAGACACGCTCGTGGGAGCCATCATCAAACGGCTGGCCCTGGGGCGGAACCACGGCGTGGCGGTCATCGCCGAAGGCGTCGTCGAGGGGATCACACCCAGCGATCTGGCCGGGGTGGAGGGCGTCGAGCGCGATGCGCATGGCAACCTCCGCATCGCCGAGGTCGACATCGGGCAGATCCTGAAGCAGGCGGTGCAAGCGCGGTTGCGGGAATTTGGACTCAAGACGACGATCGCCGTCAAGGACATCGGCTACGAGCTGCGCTGCGCCGACCCGATTCCCTACGACATGGAGTACGCCCGGGACCTGGGCTACTGCGCCGCGAAGTACCTGCTGTCGGGGGGCCGCGCGGTGATGGTCACGATGCAGGGCGGCGAGTTCGTACCCATGCCCTTCCGCGACCTGCTCGACGCGGATACGGGCCGGACGCGCATCCGCTACGTGAACATCCACTCGACGCGCTACGCCATCGCGCGACGGTACATGATCCGGCTACGCCGCGACGACTTCGAGAACCCGCACGAGATCGCACGCTTCGCGGCCGTCGCGCACCTCTCCCTGGAGCAGTTCCGCGCCCAGTTCGAAGCGCTCGTGCAGGACGAGCCGCCGCCGCTGGACATCGCGGTGCCGCAGACGGACGACGGGGCGTTGAGCCAATCCCCCCGCCGCGACTGAGGACGAAGACGGGCCCCCACGTCGCATCTCTCGGTTGCTCCCGCCGGGTGGAAGCGACGGCTACATTGCCGCGGATGCGATACCGCCTCGCCGCCCTCTCGGGCCTACTCTCGTTGGGGGCATACACCCCCGCCCTCGCCCAGTCCGCGCCGACCGCCGTGGCGGCGCGCGCGACGGCGCCGGAGACGTCCTGGGTCGCGCGCAGCGCCCTCTACGAGGTATTCGTCCGGGATTTCTCGCCCAGCGGCGATCTGCGCGGTGTGACCCAAGGGCTCGACCGCATTCAGGCGGTCGGGGCGAACGTCCTCTGGCTAATGCCGATCTACCCGATCGGCGTCAAGAACCGCAAGGATCCCTTAGGCTCGCCGTACTCGGTGCGCGACTACCGCGCGATCGATTCCGCCTACGGCACCGCGGCGGACTTTCGCGCGCTCGTCGCTGCCGTGCACGCCCGCGGGATGAAGCTCATCCTCGACTGGGTGCCGAATCACACCGCCTGGGACAACGCCTGGATCCACGACCACCCCGAGTTCTATGCGCGCAACGAGCGCGGCGAGATGACCGTGCCGCGCGACGACCAGGGCAAGTTGACCGACTGGACCGACGTCGCACAGCTCGACTACCGGAACCAAGCGCTGCGGGGCGAAATGATATCCACCATGCGCTCCTGGCTGGAGCAATTCGGCATCGACGGGTTCCGCGTCGACGTGGCCGGCTTCGTCCCGGACGACTTCTGGCGCGAGGCGGTACCGGCGCTGCGCGCCGCGGCCGGACGGCCGATCCTGCTGCTCGCCGAGTGGGGCGACCTCAAGATGCACCGCCTCGGCTTCGACCTCACCTACGCCTGGGACTCCTACAGCCGCCTCAAGGCGGTGTGGAAGGGTGCGCCGGCACCGGGCTTCGTCCAGGGCGAGCAGGCGGACATGGCGGCGATGCCCCCGGGTGGGATGCGGATGCGCTTCACCACCAACCATGACGAGACGGCGTGGGACAATCCCCCGGTGACCCTCTTCGGCGGCGCGGCGGGAGCGCGCGCGGCCTTCGTCGCGATGGCGCTGTTGCCGGGCCGGCCGCTGATCTACAACGGGCAGGGCGAGGAAAGTCCCCAGAAACTCGGCCTCTTCGTCCGGGACCCGGTCGCATGGGCACAACCCCACGCCCGCGAGGCGCTCGCATTCTATCGACGGGTACTGGAGCTGTCGCGTAGCGACTCGGCGTTCATCGCGGGGGGGCTCCGGGAGGTCGAGACCAGTGCCGCTGAAGCGGTGATCGCGTACCGGCGGGGCGGCGCGCTCGTCCTCGTGAACGCGCGCTCCCATGCGGTGCGCGTCACCGTGGCCGGCTTCGCCGTGGACGGCGCGAGGGAATTGCTGTCTCGCGGCGTTCAACACGGCGACACCGTTACCCTCGCGCCTTTCGGTGCGGTCGTGCTCGAGCGTCGTTAATGACGCCCCCCGTGCACCGAAACAACAGTGTGCTGCTGCAAAGACTGGTGGTCGCGCTCGGCGCCGCACTGACTGTGGCCGCGGGTGGCTGTCGCTCGAAGCCGGTCGACCAGCAGGAACTCCTCACCGCGCATTTTCTGGGGCTCACCGATCTCGAACGGGGTCGGTTGCCGGAGGCGGAAGCGCAATTCAAGCAGGTCGTGGCGCTCGCCCCTCGCGACCCGCTCGGATATGCGAACCTCGGCCTCACCTACTTGCGGGGTGGTCGATTTGCGGAGGCCGAAACCCAACTGCGTCGTGCTCGGAAGCTGGATCCGGCGAACCCCGACGTCGGGCTCATTGCCGCCAGGCTGTATGCGCTCACCGGACGAGCCGACAAAGCGCGCGAGACCCTCGAGACCCTGCGCCGCGACGCCAAGGTACTGTACGCGCTCGCCGAGCTCGAAGCCCAGCCTGCGGACAGCGGGGCCATGCGCCGCTACGAGGATCGGCTGCGGGAGGTCCTGGGCCTGGCGCCGGCGAGTGTCGCCGTCCGGCTCAAACTGGTGGATGTGCTCGTGCGCCGTGGGGAGGCGGACAGCGCGGTTCGGTACCTCGAAGACTTGCGTCGTCTTCGTCCTGAGCCTCCGCCGGACGCCCGGCCGTCTCTGGACGCGACCCTCCAACACCTGAGCGCCGGCAGGCTCGCGGAGGCGCGGGCGGCGCTCGATCGCTTGCTGCGCGCCATGGAGCTCACCGCCCCCTATCAGGCGTCGCTGAACGCCCTGAGGTGGATCGAGGGACCACTGGTGGGAAGGCCGGTGCTCGCATTCAACCCGCAGACGCTGACCACCACGCGGGCGCTCGTTCACCTGGACCGAGCAACGGATGTGCGCTTCACCGACGTCACGGACGAGGCCGGCCTGGCCGACCAGGGAACGGCGCCAACCGCGCTCACCATGGGCGACTACGATGGCGACGGCCAGGACGATCTCTTCCTCTCGGCCGCCTCGCGCGATCCGCGGCAGTCCGCCACTCGGCTGTACGCCGTGCACGGCGGTTTTGCGATGGACGGCACGGCGCAAGCGGGTTTCGTGTTTCCCACCGGAGCCGTGTACGCGACCTTCGCCGACTTCGACAACGACGGCTGGCTCGACCTGTTCACCATCGGAGGCGATGGACGCGGTTCCCTGCTGCGCAATGATGGAAACGGCCGGTTCGACGACGTCACGGCCGCCGCACGAGTCGCCGACGTCGGTGGGGCCCGCAAGGGGTTGTTCGTCGATCTCGACCATGACGGCGACCTCGATTTGCTCCTGGTCGGCGGGCCCGGGAACCGCGTTTACCGGAACAACCTCGACGGCACCTTCACGGAGGTCGCGGACTCCATGGGACTGCGGGGGACCGCTGCCGGCCACGGATCGGATGCGGCGTTCGGCGATTTCGACGGCGACGGGCGCATCGACGTGTTCGTGACCAGTGCGGACGGTGCCGACGCCTTGTACCAGAACATCGGCGGGCAACGATTTCGGGACGTCACCGCGGCGAGCGGACTCGCGGCCAGTCACGGCTCCGGCGCGGTCATCGTGGGCGACTACGACAATGACGGCGCGCTGGACCTGTTCGTGCTCCGCACGGATGGCGGCGACCCCACGCTGTGGCGCAATGCGGGGAACGGCACGTTCACGCGCGATCGTCGCTCCGACGACGCCTTCCAAGCCGTGCGCCGCATCGGCGGCCTGGCCGCCGAGTTCGTGGACTACGACAACGACGGCTGGCTCGATCTCGTGGTCACGGGGCACCGGGGCATGGCGCTGTTGCGCAACACTCGTAGCGGCCACTACGAGGACCGCACCGCGCTGCTCCCCGCGCTACGGCTATCGGGCCGCGCGGTCGCGGCGATCGCCGTCAGTGACGTCGACGCCGACGGCGACCAGGATGTGTTCGTGACCGACTCCGCCGGTGTCCATCTGCTCCGCAACGACGGCGGCAACGCCCGCTTGGGCATGCAGGTGCAGCTGGTCGCGCTCCGTACCGGCAGCGGCAAGAACAACAACTTCGGCATCGGGTCAAAGATCGAGGTGCGCGCGGGGGAGCTCTATCAGACGCGCGTCGTGACCGGCCGGGTGACGCCTTTTGGCCTCGGGCCGCACCTCAAAGCCGACGTGATGCGCGTACAGTGGACCAACGGCGTGCCCGAGACCGTCTACTTCCCGGGCACCGACCAGGACGTCCTCGAGCTCGAACAGCTCAAAGGGTCATGTGCCTTCCTCTATACGTGGGATGGGAAGCACTTCCGGTTCGTGACCGACGTGATGTGGCGCAGCGCCCTGGGCATGCCGCTCGGCCTGATGGGTGGCAGCCGCCGGGCATACGCCCCCGCGGGGGCATCGCAGGAATACCTGCGGATCCCCGGCGCGGCGCTCCAATCGCGCCAGGGCCACTACGTGCTCCAGTTCACGGAGGAATTGTGGGAGACGGCGTACCTGGATGAGATCAGACTCCTCGCCGTGGATCATCCGGACACCGTGGACGTGTTCGTGGACGAGCGGTTCGTCCCTCCGGGTCCGGTCCGGATGCGGCTGTTCCAGACGGTGCGTCCGCGGCCCCCTCGCTCGGCCATCGACGAACGTGGCGATGATGTCCTGCCGGCGCTGCGCGAGCGCGATGACGTGTACGTCTCGAACCTCACGCCCAGCCGCTACCAGGGGCTGGTCGAGCCGCACGATCTCATCCTCGATCTGGGCGACGACGCCGGTCGTGCCGGCACCTTTCTCTTCCTGCGCGGCTGGATCTATCCGACGGACGCGAGCATCAACGTCGCGCTGTCACAGCAAGTCCGGCTGAGCACGCAGCTGCCGTCACTCGAGGTGCGCGACGCCCAGGGACGCTGGACGACCGCGCTGCCGAGCCTCGGTTTCCCGTCGGGAAAGGATAAGACGATCGTGATCGACCTCGCCGGCGTGTTTCCGACGCAGGACCATCACGTCCGCATCCGCACGAATATGCAGATCTATTGGGACCAGGCGTTCGTGGCGCGCGATGCCCCCGCCAGCCCCGTCCGCGTGACGCCGCTGCCGCTGGAGTCAGCCGACCTGCATTTCCGGGGCTTCTCACGAACGTATCGGCAGGGCGGCCGGTACGGCCCGCACTGGTTCGCGTACGATGACGTCAGCACGGACTCGCCGTGGCGGCCCATCGCGGGGGCGGTGACGCGATTCGGTGATGTGCGGCCGCTGCTCGACAGCGCCGATGACATGTACGCCATCATGGCGCCGGGCGATGAAACCTCGGTGGAGTTCAACGCCGCGTCGGCGAGCCCACTCCCACCCGGCTGGACGCGCACGTTCCTGCTGTACACCGACGGGTGGATCAAGGATGCGGACCTGAACACCGCGGCCGGCAGTACCGTCGCGCCGCTCCCGTTCCACGCGATCTCGGCGTACCCGTACGCGCCGGGCGACGCCTACCCGTCCGACTCCGCGCACGAGCGATACCGCCGGGCGTACAACACCCGGCTCGTCACACGGCACTGAGTGGCCGGCTTCCGTGGCCGGCCGGCGCCGGGCCCCCACGGAGCGCCGGCAGCGCCTCCAGCAGCTCCGCGCGGCTCAGCCCCAGTAAGGCATGCCGGCTCACGAGCTCGTCGAGGTCGACGGGATAGAGGCCGTGTGCCGCCGGGTCGGCGAATCCGCCGATATTCCGGGGAGCGATCGCCGCAGCCGTCCACCGTTCGAAGGCGCGGCGCCGGCTCTCTGTCCCAGGATCGCCTCGACCTCGTGTAATGCGCCGGAGTCGCCGGTGACTCTCCCGCAGCAAGGGCTCCAGCTGCGGGTCGCCGATGCCGAGAAACCCACTCCACGCCGCCGTCTCCGAGTCGCGACGGACCAGCCGTTGCTGGATCTCGGCAAACGAGACGATCGTGAAGTAGATCATCGCCTGGGCGGCAAACAGGTCGAAGTGCGCCATCGC
>JBGPIW010000107.1:0-7340 GCA_041485045.1 Gemmatimonadota bacterium
AAGACCGGACCGGGGTGCCGGTGCCAACCGCTCTGCCCCCCGGGCTGAAAGACGATGCTCTGAATCGCAAGGTCGAAGGCGGGTTTCGCTTTGACCTCGACTTGCCAGTCGCCCGTGATGCGCTTGACTTTGAACGGCTCGCCGGCGGTATCGCCGAAGGTCGCGCGGCCGAGCAACGTCGACTGGCTTCCCGATGACACGGTGAACACGGGACCGCTCAAGGGGGCTCGAGTAGTGGCATCGGTGGCGGCCCCGTCACACCCGGTGGAGGCCATCGTGATCGTGAGCGCGCCCGCCAGCGCGGCCAGCGTGGTTAGCGCGGCACTCGTGCGCGACGACTGATTACCCGACATGCTGCACCTCCTGAACGGGAATAGGGCGTTAGTGACATACGAACTGAGGGACACAGACGGCACATCCATTGGGTCCGGTCATTCTGACATCGCAAGGATTCGGCAGACCGGGGGCCCGGCAGACGCGAATGGGAGAGACGTCTCCCGGTCCACCTCCACAGGCGGCAAGGTGCAGCACGTGGATGCGATGCTGCTGCTGCCGTGTCCATCCATCGGGACCGGGCCGCTCCCAGCACGCGCCATCCGGGTGGAGGTCCCACTGAGCGGTCGCTTGCCCGAACGCGAACGTACAGTTGTTTCGGCCCATCAATCCCGCTGGCAGCTTTTCGGGATCCGTAATCCACGCCAGCAGCAACGGTGGTCCGAGGCTCGCCTGAAGTGACGCGGCCACCACCGTGGCCTCGATGGGGTTCCCCGGAGACTCGGGGGTCCCACAGGCCGCCAAAAACGCTACGAGCACCAGTGCTGCGCCGTGCCTCGTCGCCAGTCCCATAACCCGCCTCCGCAAGATCGTGATCCCGCCGGTGCCCCAAGTCTCCGACCTACGGTTGCGCACAACCTCTCCCCAAATCCATGGCGCGCACCTGACCTCTGGCAGACCTCTGGCTGACCCGCTAAATGGCGGAAGAACAGATGATTAGGGAGGCGTCTGATCGGCGGCAGAGGTTCGATTGAACCGGTACATTAGGCTGCGTGCATCCGAGGAGATCTCATGGAAGTTCCCCAGCGATCCACTAGACGAGTCGTCCGGTTCGGGGTGTTCGAGGTCGACCTTCGCGCGGGCGAGCTCTTCAAACAGGGGATCAAAATCCGGCTGCAGCAGCAGCCGCTTCGGGTCTTGGCGCTGCTCTTGGAGCACCCCGGCGAAGTGGTGACGCGGGAGGACCTGCGCCAGGCGATTTGGCCCGCCGGTACCGTTGTGGAATTCGATGTCGGCCTCGACGCCGCGATTCACAAGCTCCGCGGCGCCCTGGGCGACTCGGCCGAGAACCCCCGACTGGTGGAGACACTGCCCCGTCGCGGGTACCGGTTCATGGCGGCGGTGGATGCCGTGGTCGCGTCGGAAGCGGTGCAGAGCACGGCCGCGGCTCCGCCTGCCCCCTCTGACACGGCCCGCCAAGCCGTGCCCATGCGCAAACGGAGGCCGCTCCTGTGGGCAGGAGGGATGGCCGTTGTGGTCGCCCTCTTGCTTGCAGTGAACACCGCGGGACTGCGCACTCGCTTACTGGGTCGCAGCGCGACGACACGCATTCATTCCATCGCGGTACTCCCGCTCGGGAACCTCTCGGGGGACTCCGCACAGGAGTACTTTGCCGAAGGCATGACTGAGGCACTCGTCACGCGGCTCGGCCAGACCGAGGGACTGCGGGTGATCTCGCACACCTCGACGATGCACTACAAGGGTCGGGGCGAGACGATGCCGACGATGCCGGAAATTGGCCGGCAGCTGCACGTGGACGCGGTCGTGGAAGGGGCCGTACTGCGGGTGGGCGACCGGGTGCGGGTCACAGCGCAGTTGGTGGAGGCGGCAACCGATCGGCACCTCTGGGCCGAGACCTACGAGCGCGACCTCCGAGATGTGCTCGACCTGCAGGACGCCATTGCCCGGGCGATTACGAACGAGGTACAGCTCAGACTCTCATCATCGCAACCAGGCCCGGTGGCGAGTACCCGTGCCCGCCCGGTCGACCCCGACGCGTATGACCTGTACCTCCGTGGTCGTGCCGAGTGGAACGCGTGGACTGAGCGAGGCTCCAGAAATGGCATCGAATACTTTCAACGAGCCGTTGAGCGAGACCCGGGCTACGCGCCGGCGTGGGCAGGTCTGTCCGATGCGTACGATGCGTTGGGCCAGTTCAACGTCTTGCCCCCGAAAGTCGCCTGGCTCAAGGCGAGAGCCGCGGCGGAGCGAGCGATACAACTCGACGCGACGCTTTCCGAGGCGCACGTCTCGCTCGCGGGCGTACTGACGCACGAATGGTCATGGGCGGCCGGGGAGCAGGAGGTGCGGCGAGCCATTGCGCTCAACCCGAACAACGCCCTGGCGCACCAAAGGTATGGCTACGCCCTCAGCTTCAGAGGCCAGTTCGACGCGGCCATACGGGAGATGCGACGCGCGTTGGAGCTGGACCCGTTCGCCCCGAACAAGCAGAACTCCCTCGCCTCGACCCTTGGCCGAGCCGGTCGCTATGACGAAGCGCTGCAAGCCTACCGTGACGTTCCTGACCTCGACTTCAACTCTGAAATGCGGCATCGTCGGATCGCCGCGATTTACGATCGAAAGGGCATGTCGAGAGAAGCCATGGCCGAATGGCTGATGGCGCTGCGACTGGGTGGGAAGGAGGAAGTCGCTGCGTCTGTCGATAGCGTCTATCGCGTATCCGGCTACGCCGTGGCCAGACGAGCCTACCTCTGGGGCGATATCCGGGCGGCCGAACGGCGAGCGCAAGGCGCCTATCCCCGACCGCCCTCGTTCGTTATCGCGACTGATTACGCGTTACTCGGTGAGAAGGACAGGGCCTTTGCGTGGCTCGAGCGAGCCTTCCGCGACCGGGAGGGACTCCTGATGTTTCTGACAATAAGTCCATACCTCGAAGCGCTTCGGCCTGACCCACGGTTTCTGGATCTCGCACGCCGCATGGGCCTGCCGGACAGCGCCGTGCAGGATTCGGCTTCTCTAGGAATGCACTAGCCTCATCCTTCCGCAGGGCGGTCGTCATGACCCGTTCCGAGGTTCGCTGCGCCGCCTTTCCCGTCTCGCTCATCGCCGCTCTGGTCTGCGCGCTGCCATCGTGCGGCCACGCCCAGAGCGCGGGATCCATCAGCGGCACCGTGACCGAACCGGACGGCCGGCCGCTCAGCAGCGTCGTCGTCGCGGTTCAGGGTCTCGGCCTCTCGGTCTCGACCAACGCGACGGGGCGGTACGTCCTGGCGCGCGTTCCCGCCGGCCCGCAGCGGCTGCAGTTCGGCAGGATCGGCTATGCCCCGCACGAGGTGGCCGTCACCGTCTCCGCGGGTACTCCAGCGACCGCCGACGCGGTCCTGGAGCCCCAACCGATCGAGTTGGGCACCGTCCTCGTGGAGGGGGTCTCGCGAGCGCCGGACCGCGTGATCGACGCCCCGGCGGCGGTGGACGTCGTGCGGCCGGCACCGGGCGAGCCGGGAGCCACCGGCCAGGTCCCGCTCGCGCTGGCCCGCGTACCGGGCCTCGACGTCGCGCAGAGCAGCGTGACGGACTTCAACGTCAACGCGCGCGGATTCAATACCATGGGCAGCCGCAAGATGCTGGTCGTGCAGGATGGGCGTGATCTTGCCATCGGCTTGGTGGGGTCCCAAATCTGGGGCGCGTTGTCGGAGCCGCTCGAAGACCTCGGGCGGATCGAGGTGATTCGCGGTCCGGGGTCGGCGTTGTATGGGGCGAACGCGTATAACGGGGTCATCAACATCACGACGCCGGCTGCTCGGGACGTCGTTGGAACGAAGCTCACGCTCGTGGGGGGCGGGCTGGGCACCGAACGGATCGACCTGCGACAGGCGGGCGAGTGGCTCCACGATCGGCTCGGGTATCGACTCAATTTCGGCTACACCCGCAGCGATGACTGGTCGCGGTCGCGCACCGCCAAAGACGGGTCGGATTGGAAGCAGGAGTATGCGCCCGCCACGGCGACGGTGCCGACACTTCCGTCGCCGGAGAAGCGCGCATTGCTCGGGCAGACCGTTGACCCGGTGACCGGCCAGGCGCTGGGCAAGCCTGACCCCCTGGTCACCGTGTACGGGTCCGCTCGGATCGACTACTACGCGGCCAATGGCTCCGTCGTCACGCTCGAAGGCGGGACGGCGCAGGCGGACAATGCAGTCTCGCTCGCCGGTAGCGGCCGCAATCAATCGCCCCGCATCCTCCGTCCCTGGGCGCGCCTCGCGTGGGACGCGGATGGGAGTGGCGTTTCTGCCTGGTATTCTGGCTTGTCGTTGCCGTTCGTCAGGCTGGCCTCAGGAACGCAATCGTCCGATGACGAAAGTGTCTTCCACTTGGAGGGACGCACGAGCCGCACGTTCCACGAGGACGCCGGCCGCGCGGTGGTCGGGGCTTCGGTGCAGGACAACCGGGTGAACACGCAGGGTACGATCCTGCGCCCGGCGAACGACGACCGCAGCGATCGGTACTACGGCGCGTTCGCGCAACTCGAATACGGTGTCCGGCACGTGCGCCTGATCGGCGCGGTGCGGTGGGACGACAGTCAACGCTTCCCGACGCAATTGTCTCCCAAGGGCGCGCTCATCTTCACCCCCTCCACGCACCACGCGCTGCGCCTCACCGTGGACCGCGCCTTTCTCACTCCGGGCCTAGCCTCCCTCTTTGACGCGCACGTTTTCGGTACTGGCCCGCTCGACCTGACGGCGATCGAAGCGCAACTCCGGTCGGACCCCGCGTTGGGTCCCGCCCTGGCCAACGTGCCGCTCGACTCACTGTTCACGAATTCGGCCGCGGTGCCTGAGTCCTCGCTCGGCAATCCTCACCTCGTACCGCAGACCGTGACGAGTTACGATCTCGGCTATAAGGGCCAGTTCGGCCGGGGCGCCTTCATCACCCTGGACATCTATGATGCCCATATTGAGCACTTCTTGACCGCGGCCTTGCCGGCGGGCGCCACGGGCGTGAACCCTGACTTCAGGCCGTGGACCGCACCGCCACAGGTGCCAGATACATCGCGAGCCGAAGTCGAGGCGGCCGTCCTGAGCGCGCTCGCCGCCCGCGGCCCCATAGTCCGGAATGGCCTCACGCGCCTGGCCGACGGCGGGACCGCCATCGTCCAATCGTATGGGAACGCGGGCACGGTCGACGAGTGGGGCGTCGAGCTGGGCAGCACCGTGTCGCTCACCCGCGCGCTGACATTCAGCGCGACCTACACCTGGTACATTTTTGCCATCCGGCAGAACATCGCGGGCAATGTGTTGGAGCCGAATACTCCGCAGCACAAGGGCACCGTGGCGCTCGAGTACTCGGGGCCCCAGGGCATCACGCTCGGCGTCGATGCGCGCATCATGTCCCGATACCGTTGGCGGTCAGGCAGCTGGGACGGGGATATTCCGGCGAGCCAGATCATCAACCTGAACGCCGGCTACCGCATCAGTCCCCGCCTGCGCGTGTACGCTGACCTCACCGACCTTTTCGATCAACGGCGCTTCCAGGTCTACGGTGGCGCGGTGATCGGGCGGCGCGTGCTCGCGGGAGTGACGTCGACGTTCTAGTCGCCGAGCCGCAGGGGCGCGTAGCCTTGCCACCGTCCCGCGGCTCAGCATCCGCAACTCCGGTCTCGAAGTGTGGCTGTATGGCGACGCCAGCCGCGACGCGATCCGAGCGCGCAACCCGGCTGGCGGGATGGGCGGCATGCCGTACGGGTTCCACGAGCTGACCCGGCAAGGATTAGTCGTCGGCTACAGCCTGCAACAGGACGACGACCTCGAGATCGCGATCCACGTCGGGGAGCCGCTGACCGAGGACGAGCTCGCGGTCGCCCGCTGGCTCGAGCCGCAGACGGCGTTTCTGCGGCTGCCGTCCGGGAGGCTGTGCGTCGAATCCAACGACGCCAGCCGCATCGGGCCGGAGCAGCCCACGGAGCAAGGCGCCCGGCTCGACGTGCCCCCCCGGCGATTACCGCCTGACGCTATACCGCATCGATCACGAGGCGTTGTGGCGCGAAGGGGCGACCTGGGAGGGACCGCAAGCGGTGCTCGTCCTCACGCCCGGCGGCACTCCGGCCGACGCCGCGGAGGATCTGCTGCCGCACCAGGAGCGTCGCGACACAAACTGGGTGCGCAAGTACACCATCACCGGGCGTCGCGCCGAAGCGCTCGTTTGGTTCGACAGCTATTGGGACTGGTTCGTCGTGAATCTGGATCCGGCGGCGGTCTTGCGGCTCGGGCTCGTGCCCGGCCGCGCACCAGGCGGCACTGGGCCAATCGAAACGGCGGCCGGTATCGGCGCCGGTGGATCAGGAGGGGTGCGTGGCCGCGTTTGGGCGATTCCTCGAAGTGGCCTTCGGCCCGCAATAGGGAGCACGCCCCCTCCGACAATCGACGGTCTGTAGCCGTGTAAGCGGCGCGGCCGCCCGGGCCCCATCAGAATCCTGAAGCCCCTACTGTCTCGACCGCACGAGTCCGGGTGGGGACGGTGCGTCGCGCGATCGCGCGATAGATCGCATCGCGTAGCGCCTTCTCGCGCGGATCGTTTTCCAGGTAGAAGTCCAACTTGTTCATCACGTAGGCATACCCCAGGCGGGCGTCGGGATCGGCGAACGCGAACGAGCCGCCCGCACCGGGCGCCCCGACGGCGCGAAGGCTCGAGCCGAAGGAGAGTTCGGGTCCGGGCCGCAGGAAGCCGAGCGAGAAGTAGGTCGGCACGCCGAGTACCTCGTCCATGGGACGCGCGACTTCGGGCGGCGCGGTCACGCGGGCGAACGTCTCCGGCGTGATGCCGATCTCGGCGCCGCCTTCCGCGAAGGCCGAATAGGCTCGCGCCATCGCGCGCGCCGTGCCGACGCCGTTGCCGGCGGGCAGCTCCACCTCGAGCATGCGCCGGGCATTCCAATCGAGGTCCGAGAGCAGGAACGACCGGAAGATCACCCACCCCGGCTGGAACAGCTTGCGGATCATCGCCGGCGGGGTCTTGCGCAACCCGAGGAGCGCACGCAGCGGTGATAGCGTTTTCACCCTGGCGAGGCGCTCGTCGGGAATCTCCGGCGGAAGCCCGATATAGAACTCCAGGCCCAGCGGCTCGGCGATCTCCTCGTGGAAGAAACGCCCCAGCGTGCGCCGCGCCGGGTCGACGTGGCGGATGAGCTCTTGCATGTACAGGCCGAGCGACATCGTGTGGTAGCCGTGGCGCGTGCCCGGCGGCCACGCCGGCTTCTGGCGCGCGAGCAGGTGCGCGACGTCATCGAGGTCACGCATCCTGGCGATCGTGAGCTTCTCGTCGAGCAGGACCAG
>JBGPIW010000108.1:0-7299 GCA_041485045.1 Gemmatimonadota bacterium
CTGCCGACGGCAATCACCCTGACCTGGTATCCCGACGCCCGCTCGAACACGGGGAGCAGGGAGTCGAGCAGCCCCGCGTCGCGCGTCGAGGTGGTCGTCGCGAGGAGGATCTCCTTGGATTGGACGGTGAAGGCGGTGAGGAACAGGACGGCGCCCGCCTTCCACCACCTGCCGGATGCGCTCATTATTGAAGGAACCTAATCTGAACGGGCCGACACATGAGCGAGCTTCTCGACGCGATTTCCGGCGTCCCCAACGCCGCCGAGCCGATCCCGGGGCTCGTCACCGGCGGGCAGCCCCTGGCGCGCCACCTCACGGCGCTGAAGCAGGCGGGGTGCGCGCTGGTATTGGACAGCCGCGACCCGATGGAGCCGCGACCGCTCGCCGAACCCGAGGAGGTGGCGGCGGCCGGGTTGGAATACGTGTGCGTCCCGATGGGGCACTCCCGCGGCAACGACGCGACGCTGGCGAAGATCCGCGAAGTGCTGAAGGCCAACGTCGGCGAACGGAAGATGTTTTATCACTGCGCCAGCGGAAACCGCGTCGGGGCGTCGGTCCTCCCCTACCTGATGCTCGATCAGGGATTCGTGGAAGAAGATGCGGTGAAGGCGGCGATGCGGATGGGGATGCGGAACTCGGAGCTGATGGAGTGGGCGCTGGACTACGTTCGACGTAATTCGACATAGCGACTCAGGAATGCCTTTCCTACGTCCCTGCCGTCCGTTCACTGCTATGCGCCTGAGCCCCTGAGCGTCTGTCTGACGACTGTCCAACTAGGGTTTCGGCTCTTCTTTTCCTCCTGCATATCTATGCCAGTACATGCGCATCTCGCTGATTTTTCCGTCTTTCGTCTCGCAGAAGATCGCCCCGCGGGCATCTACCCATTCGCCGCTGGACCGCCGGCGGAAGGTGCAGCGGAACTCGGTGGCGAACCACGGACCGACTTCGAACACCTCACCCGAGCGGAAGGAGACATCGGCCTGCGTGAGCGGCAAGTCCTGCCAGTAGGCGCGGATGGCCGCGTTCCCCACGTCCTTGGCGCTGAAGGGGGTCTCCACGAACACCGCGTCGGGCGCGAAGACCGAACAGATGCGATCCACGTCGGCTTTCTCCCACCCCTCGCCGAAGGTGTCGATCAAGTGCCGGTACGCCGGTGTCGGTATCATGGGCGCCAAATATACAGAAATCCGGAACCATGGGCGGCGGCGTACGTACAACGGAGTGTCCCGAACGGGACATTCCGCTCATCACTTCAAATGAGGAGGCACCGCTCATGCTGAAGCGCATCCTGGCCTCGGCCGCCGCGCTCGCCCTGTTCGCCCTGCCGCTGTCGGCGCAGGCGCAGCAGGCGAACGCCGGGGACAAGGTCACGCTCACCGGACAGGTGATCGACGTGAACTGTTTCACCACCCACCAGCAGCAGGGCGCGCAACACAAGGCATGCGCCACCGCCTGCGCCAACAAGGGTGTGTCGCTGGCGATCCTCACCAGCGACGGCACGATCTACATGCCCGTGAGCGCCAAGCCGGCCGATCCGCAGAACCCGCGGCTCATCCAGTTTACGGAGGGCAAGGTGAAGGTCACCGGCACTCATCGCATGGTGAGCGGCCTGCATACGATCGAGATCGAGACGGTCGAAGCGGCGACCTGACCGATGCGCCGCGCGCTGGGCGCCGCGCTGTGTGTCTGGGCGGCGTCCGCTTGCCGCCCCACGGCGCCCAGCGGCCTCACCCTGCTGTTCTACAATCGCTCACCCGCGGCTGCCCTGGGCGGCCGCTCGTGGGCGCCTGATCCCGAGCACGCCCGTCTCCTCGGGTTCGACGACCGGCTGCGACTCGTCAAGACGCTCGCCGGCCCCGCCCTCGCGATGCCGATGGCCGTGGCGACGCTGGGGGACCGCCTCCTGGTCAGCGAGGAAACGGGCGACGGAGTCGTGCTGGACACCACGGGGGCACTGGTGCGCGAGTGGCCGAGCCCGTTCCCCGTCGCGCTGTACACCGCCGCCGGATCACGCATCATCGCCGGCCGCTCGCCCTACCGCGTGCCCCCGCTCACGCCGGAGCCCTCCGATGCGCCGCTGTTCCGCGTGCTGGACACGCTGGGGCGTCCGGTGGAGGGCCTCGCGACGATTCACGTTCCGGCCACGCCATTCCTCACGCAGATCACCAACGCCGGCGCGGTCGCCGCCGACAGTGCGGGCGCCGTGTACTTCGCCCCGCTGGTGCGCGACGAGATCGTGAAGTACGCCGCGAGCGGGATCCGTCGCTGGCGCGCCACCCGCGGACTGCGTCGATCCGAGACCAATCCTGTGTACCTCCCCGCCCGCGGCCGCGACCTGCAGCTGGATGAGGCGCTGGCGAACGTGGCGCTGGCACTCGGTCCCGACGGACGCCTCTACGTGCTCGGCGCCGATGACTCCGCGGCGACCCGGTTGCGCGTGGACGTCTTCGATACTGCCAGCGGTGCCATCCTGGAAACCCGCCGCCTGGGGCCGAACGAGACCGCGGTGGCCGTCGACGCGCAGGGGATTCTCGTGACGTTTGACGCCGCCGCGCTCGCCCATGGCGCCGCGTCCGCCGCGCGGGAGCCGTTCACACCCGGCTTCGCGGTCCCCGACACGCACGGCGACACGGTGACGCTGGCGCACTTCGGCGGCACGGTGACGCTGGTGGATTTCTGGGCCTCCTGGTGCGACCCGTGTCGCGAGGAGTTCCCGCACATGATCGCGCTGTACGACCGGTTCGACCGCAAGGACTTTGCGATCGCGGCGATCTCGGACGACGTGGACCGCAAGGCGATGCTCGCCTTCGTGCGCGAGTTTCATCCGCCGTTCCCGATTCTCGTGGGGGGCGGCCGGATGAAGCAGCAGTACCATTACCGCGGCCTGCCTTATTCGGTGCTGCTGGATCGGAACGGCCGCGTCATCGAGCGCTACTTCGGGTTCGGCGGTCCTGAGGAGTTCCAGCGACTCGCGGCGGCGATCGAGCGCGAGATTGGAGGAGCGCAGGTGACGGCTGCCAGCGTTTACATGCGAGACCGCGCGCCAGCCACCACGGCGGTGCTGGTCGGTGCGGGCGACATCGCGGATTGCGATTCGAAGGGGGACGAGCAAACGGCAGCCCTGCTCGACAGCATCGCCGGCACGGTGTTCACGGCGGGTGACAACGCCTATTCGGACGGGACCGCGTACCAGTTCGCGCACTGCTATGCGCCGAGCTGGGGCCGGCACAAGCACCGGACCCGCCCCACCCCGGGCAATCACGACGGACGCAGCGACGGCGGCGCTCCCTATTTCGCCTATTTCGGGGCGCAGGCGGGCATGGCCGGGCTCGGGTACTACAGCTACGATCTGGGCGCGTGGCACATCATCGCGCTGAACAGCAACGTGAGGATGAAGTACGGATCACCGCAGGAGCGGTGGCTGCGCGCCGACCTCGCGGCCGCGCGGGCCCGCTGCGTGCTGGCCTACTGGCATCATCCGCGCTTCAGCTCCGGCACCGAGCACGGCAGCCAGCCCCAGACGGCACCGCTGTGGCAGGCACTGGCCGATTACGGGGCGGACGTCGTCGTGGCGGGCCACGAGCACAACTACGAGCGCTTCGCGCCGCAGAGTCCCGCGGGGAATGCGGATCCGCGCCGCGGCATTCGGGAGTTCGTCGTCGGCACCGGAGGCGCGGATCTCTACGCGTTCGGCGCGCCGATCGCGAACAGCGAAGTCCGCAACGGGGACACCTGGGGCGTGCTGAAGCTCACGCTCCTGCCCGAGGGCTACCGCTGGCGGTTC
This sequence comes from Gemmatimonadota bacterium, assembly GCA_041485045.1. GTDB lineage: Bacteria > Gemmatimonadota > Gemmatimonadetes > Gemmatimonadales > GWC2-71-9 > DASTHG01. Next base: position 3,785 of record JBGPIW010000108.1, read on the forward strand.
GTTCCGGTCGCCGGCAAGACCTTCAGCGATTCGGGCAGCGGGCGCTGCCACTGACGGGCTATTCCTTGCGGACGCCGTTCGGATCGTAGGTCAGGAACCGGCTCCGCCCGCCTTTGCGCGCCTGGACTTCGTAGACGACGACGGTCCCGGTCGTGACCCGCTCGGCGCCGACGAGCGTGGCGCCCTTCATGTCCCGCTCCACTGCCGCGCGCACCGCCGCCGGCACCGAGTCGGCGGGAATGATGTCTTCGATTTCCAGGGCATGGCCTTCCAAATCGTAGATCAGGTCGCGCCGTGCCGCGCCGTCCTGGCTCTCGATTTCGTACACCACCTTCCCGTCCCGGCGCTCACGACTCACGTTCAGGATCCTGGCGCCAGGGTAGGCCTGGCTGAACGCGGTCGCGACGACGGGGGGAAGACTGTCGGATCGCTGCGCCACAGCGGCTCTGGAGCCGGCGGCGAGAAGGAACCCGAGCAAAAGGGTCACCAAACGACTGGGCACGACGACCTCCATGAGTGACGAGTCAAAGCACCGACCGCAAGTCTCGTGCGGGCTGCCGCGCGTGGCGACGACCGCTTGTGGTTCGCGCGCCACAGGATTCGGGCTCGCAAGGATTCCGTTGAATCGCTATCGTAGCGCCTTCCGCCGCTCGCCTCAGCCAAGGAGGTCGACATGGTCCGTCCCATGGTGTTCGCTCTCGCGATCGCCGCTGTCGCAGCCGCTCGCCCGCTCGAAGCCCAGGACAGCCCATCGTATTTGCGTGACCGCGGGACCGGCATCCGGATGTCGATGCTCGGCACCTACGTCCGCCAGGGCGAGCTGCTCGTCTATCCGTTTTTCGAGTGGTACGCGGACCGGAACCTGGAGTACAAGCCGAGCGAGCTGGGATATGGGCTGAAAACCGACTATCGCGGACGCTTCCGCGCGTCGGAGGGCATCCTCTACTTCGCCTACGGCATCGCTCCCGACCTCGCGGTGGAAGTGGAGGGTGCCGTCATCTCGGCCGAGCTGCGGAAATCCCCGAGCGACACGGCGACGGTGCCGTCGCGCATCCGGGAATCGGGACTCGGCGACGTCGAGGGGCAGATCCGGTGGCGGGCGCAGCGCGAAACGGCGTCGCGGCCCGAAATCTGGACCTTTTTCGAAACCGTACTCCCGCTCCAGCGTCAGCGGCACATCATCGGCACGCAGGACTGGGAGTTCAGCGCCGGGTTCGGCCTCACCAAGGGGTATCGCTGGGGGACGATGACGTTCCGCGCCAGCGCCGAGTACACCGACCGCCAGGTCGACGCCGGCGAATACGCGATCGAGTGGATGCGACGGTTCTCGCCGACGTGGCGGGTGATCGCGGCAGTCGAGGGCTCCCAGTTGGACGAGATATCGCTCCTCACCGAGGTCCAGCTGCATTTCAGCGGGCACGCCTACCTCAAGCTCAACAATGGATGGGGCCTGACGCCGAACGCGACCGACTTCGCGCCCGAGGTCGGAGTGCTGTTCTCGTTCTAACGTCTCAGCGCTTCAGCGCCTTGAGGGCCGCGCTCAAAAGAAAGACGCCCACGGCGACCAGCGTCGCGTCGACCGCGGTGGCCGGCGTATCGAAACGACCGGCGTCGAAATACTCCTTGAGCTGCAGCACCACGAACGCGACCACGCCGGTCGTCACGACCCGTGCGCCGACGCCCGCCCACGTCGTGGGGGCGTCGGTTTTGAGCCACTGGGTGAACGTCGCCATTAGGGTTTCCTCACGACCGCCTCGGTAGGCGGCTTGGTCAGGAACCGGGACGGGCTCAACAGGAACTGATCGAACCCGACCCCTTCCATCCCGGCCTGCAGGCGCACGGTGATCTCGCCGGCGGTCCGGAACCGGATCGTCGATGCGGACGTCTCCTGGGTTGCGTCGCAGCCCACCCACCGCCACCCTTGCTCCGCCGGTCCCTGCGCGGTGAGGTAGCTGTCGGTCCCCGGCTTCAAGACTTCCTGGTTCTGCTGATTCACCGCTTCCGTCAGCTGCACCCAGAACTTGTTCGCCAGTGCTGTGCCCTTGGGTGCTCCCACCTTCATGTGAATCCAGCAGCGGTACGGGAGGCCGCCGTGCACGCGCACGGTGAACGTCACGTGCGGGTCGTCCTCGGGTGGAGGATCGAGATCGCCCCCGGTGTTGGGAGTCCCGATCATCCGGCCTCCAGGCGACGCCGCGTCGTTCCAAAAATCGAACTCCGACAGGGCGTGGTCCGTGAGGTCGGACGCGTACACGATCACGTCGGGCGCTCCCTGTGGCGGGTTCGCACCTCGGGTCAGGCCCAGCAGGCACCAGCCGAGTGCCGCCCCCGCGAGCAGTTGCAGACGCTTGTTCATGGCGATCCTCACCAGTTGATAGTCGCGTTCAGGCGCAGCCGGCGCTGGGAATCCCGGGCCACTCCAGGCGCCACATCGCGCGGGCGGAAGTGGTACAACGTGGCGTTCAACAACAACCCCGTGATCGGGACGGCGTCCACGGCGAGCGTGTGGATTTCGTAGTTGGTCCCGAACGTGATGTTGTCGTGTGAGAACGCCGCCAGCACGGCGTCGACCTCCGTCGTCCCGTAGCCGTAGCGGTAGCGCAGGTCGCCATGGCGCTGCGTCTTGCCGAGGAAGACGTCGGCCCCCCACCCGGAGTTCAGGTCGGCCGCGCCCGAGTTGTGCACGTAATCGCCCACCACCCGCAGCGGGTAGCGTTCTCCCAGCCCCGCGTAGTCGAGGGCGACGAGGACGTCGAGCAGATCGAAGTCGGACAGGAACGCGGTCCCGCCCGCCGCGAGGCGGTTACTGCGGGTGTCGCCGGTGCCGGCCGCCGTGAGGCTGCGGATGCGGTAGTCGTAGTAGGCCACGGACCCCGACAGCTTCCACGCGGCGCCGGCCGGACTGCTGAGGGTGAGCTGGCCGCCCGCCATGTCGCTGCTCAGGTTGTTCGCCTGCTGGTCCACGATGAAGTAGAGGCCGGTCAGGGTGCCCGTGAGCGATGCCGAGCTCCCCACCACGAACCGTCCGGCCACGCCTTGCGGATTGACGTCGCCATCCCAGACGAGCTCGGTGTACTGGAGCGGGTTGATGAACTTGCCGCCGAGCGCGGCCCAGTGGGGGCGCGTGACCTCGACCGACGCCAGGTCCAGGCTGACGGCAAGATCGTTGACGAACGAGCCCAGCGTGACGTCGGTCGAGTTCGGATCGTCCGGATCTCCGGTGGCGAGCCTCGCGCGGACAATGACGTCGCCACGCAGCGGGTAGGTGATGCCGGCCCGCAGGCGGACGACCTCCCGGCCCAGGGCGAGCGTGCCGTTCCCCGCACTGGTGTACTCGTAGCGCACCCGGAAATCCCCGTTGAAGCGCGGCGCGGGGGCGTTCTGGGTCTGGGCGGTGGTGAGGCGAGGAGCCATCAGCAGCCCCAGCAGAGCTCCGCAGCCGCGCAGCGTCACGCAGTGCCTCCCGCGTCGATCTCCTGGTGCCGGCGCTTGAAGACGAAGAAAATGATGAGACC
>JBGPIW010000109.1:0-7297 GCA_041485045.1 Gemmatimonadota bacterium
CACAGGCGCTGCTCGTGACTGCCGATGTGCTCCACCTCGTAGGCGATGGTCCCACAGTAGGTGGCGTGGAGGCTCGGGTACGCTTCGGCGAGGGTCTTCCCCGGTGCGTAAATGCGCAACACTTCGGCGGGGATACGGGCCATGGCCTCCGCCGTGAGCCCGAGCGGGCCGGGGTCGAGCGCGGGGTCGCCGGGAGGCTCGGAGCCGAGCGGATCGAGTCGCGCCGCCATGTGCCCGAAGTGCCGGTGTGCTTTCACCAAGCCCATCGCCGCGGCGACGTGTTTCAGCTCCTCAAGCCCAATCGCCCCCGTGGGAAGCGGCATGGGGGAAGAGGGAAGGGTGGTGGTCGAGCCGGTTCCCCCTTCTCCCTTTCCGCTTCCCATCACGCCCAGCGTAGTTGACGCACTTTCGTAGAACCCGTCCTCTCCCTGCAGCAACGCATCCAGGCGTCTCAGAAACATCCCCGACTCCGCGCCCTGGATGACGCGGTGGTCGTAGGTGCTCGTGATCGTCATGATCTTGGCGCCCGCCACGTCGCGGATCGCGCCCGTCGCGATGATCGAGCCCTGACCCTTCATGAGGCGGGGCACCGAGGCGACGGTGCCGATCGTGCCCGGGTTCGTGAGGGTGATCGTGGCGCCCGCGAAATCGTCGGGGAGGAGCCGGTTGGTGCGGGCGCGGTCGACGAGGGATTCGTAGGCCGCGTGAAATGCGGCGAAGTCCATCGCTTCGGCGTGCTTGATCACCGGGACGACGAGGGTCCGGCTGCCGTCCTTCTTCTCCACGTCGACGGCCAGGCCGAGGTGAATGCCTTCGGGATCGAAGCGATGCGGCTTGCCGTCCACGTCGTGGAAGGCGCGCGTCATCACGGGGAGCTGTTTCACCGCCTGGACGATGGCGTACCCGATGAGATGCGTGAAGGAGATCTTGAGGCCGCGGGATGCGAGGGCGGAATTGAGGCCCTTGCGCCGCGCGTCGAGGGTGCCGACGGAGACGTCGCGGAACGACGTCGCCGTCGGGACGCCGAGCGAGTCGTTCATGTTCTGGACGAGGCGCGCGGCGGGGCCGGTGAGCGGCGTCAAGCCGACCGAGGGAGGAGGGACCGGGGACGGGGGACGAGTGGATTCGGTCGACGTTGACCCGTCTCTCGTCCGCCGTCCCTCGTCCCTCGTGATTTCGTCTCGGCTCGTCGGAATGATCGGCAGCTCCGCGAGCTTGCCGTTGTCGAACAGTTGACGCCAGTCGTCGCCGACCGAGGCGGGGTCGCGCAGGTACTGCTCGTACATCACCTGCACGAAGGCGGCGTTGTTGGTGCCGAAGACGAACTCGCTCACGTGGCGAAATCTAAACGTATATTCGGCGCCATGAAACGACTTCTCGTCGCAGGGTTCCTGGTGATGCCGGCAGCGTCGGCCGCGGGGCAAGGGCTCGATTCGCTGCGCGCCCGGATCGAGGCCCGGATCGCCCAGGCCCCGGCGCGGGCGGTGGGGGTGTACTTCCGCGATCTCGGCACGGGCGACACGCTGCTCGTGGGGGCCAACACGCGGTTCCACGCGGCGAGCACGATGAAGGTGCCCGTGATGATTCAATTGTTCCGCGACCGGGATGCGGGGGCGCTCTCGCTCGACGATTCGATACCGATCCGCAACACGTTTCGCTCGATCGTGGACAGCTCGCCCTACCAGCTCGACCGCGCCGACGATTCTGATTCATCGCTGTACGAGCTCGAAGGACGCAATCAATCGATCCGGCAGCTGATCGAGTTGATGGAAACGGTTTCGTCCAATCTGGCCACCAATCTTCTGATCGACCGCGTGGGGGCGCAGCGCGCCAACGCCACCGCGCATGCTCTGGGCGCCGACTCGATCCTCGTGCTGCGCGGGGTGGAGGACGACAAGGCGTATCGGGCGGGGCGGAACAACACGACGACCGCCCGCGACCTCGGCATGCTGTTCACGGCGCTGGTGCAATACCGGGCCGCGTCGCCCGCGGCGTGCCGCGAGATGCTGGACATCTTGGGGCGGCAGCATTTCTCGGAAGGGATTCCGGCCGGTGTGCCGCCCGGGACGCGGGTGGCGCACAAGACCGGGTGGATCGGCGGCGTGGTCTATCATGACGCCGGGATCGTGTTTCCGGCGCACGGGGCGCCCTACGTGCTGGTCGTGCTGACCGGTGGCATCCAGGACGACACGGCCGCCTATGCCCTGGTCTCGGACCTGTCGCGCATCGTCGCGTCCCGAGATAGGGGCGTCCGCTCAGGCGCGGAAACCCGGCCGGCATCGCCACCGTCGTAAGAGGGTCGATCACCGGCAGGGGACCCCGCATGCGGCACGTAAAGCTCGCCTTTCGCACCCTCTTCAAGACTCCCTTCGTCACCGCGGTCGCGGTGATCTCCCTCGCGCTGGGGATCGGCGCCAACGCGGCGATCTTCTCGCTGTTCGACCAGATCCTGCTGCGCTCGTTGCCGGTCCCCGATCCCAAGCGGCTCGTCAACCTCGCGGCCCCGGGCCCCAAGCCGGGGTCTACGTCGTGCGGCCAGGCGGGCGACTGCGACGAGGTGTTCAGCTATGCGATGTTCCGCGACCTCGAGCGGACCCAGACGGTGCTTACGGGGCTCGCCGCCCATGTCGGCTTCGGCGCCAACCTGTCCTACCGCGGCGCGCCCATGAGCGGCCAAGGGATGTACGTGTCGGGGTCCTACTTCCCGACCCTCGGGCTCCGCCCGGCGCTGGGACGTCTGCTCTCGCCGAACGACGATGAAGGCATCGGGACGAGCTTCGCCACCGTCCTGTCCTTCGACTACTGGCGGTCACACTTCGGTTCCGACCGGTCGGTTGTGGGGCAGACCATGCTGGTCAACGGGCAATCTCTGACGATCGTGGGGGTCGCCCCGCGCGGGTTCGAGGGGACGACCCTGGGGACCCGACCGCTCGTGTTCGTCCCCCTCACCATGCGCGGACTCCTGTCGGTCGGGTTCCGCGGCTTCGACAATCGCCGCAGCTACTGGGCGTACCTGTTCGGCCGGCGCAAGCCGGGGGTCTCACTGGCGCAGGCGAGCGCCGGTCTGAACGCGCGCTATCACCCCATCATTACCGACGTCGAGGCGCCCCTCCAGACGGGCATGAGCGACCAGACTATGGCCAGGTTCAAGGCCAAACAGGTCGTGGTCGCGCCCGGGTGGCGCGGCCAGAGCTCGATGCACCGCGAAGCCAAGACGCCGCTGTTCATGCTGTTCAGCGTGACCGGCATCGTCTTGCTCATCGCCTGCGCGAACATCGCGAACCTGCTGCTCGTGCGCGGTGCGGGTCGCGCGATGGAAATGGGCGTGCGCCTGGCGCTGGGCGCGAGCCGGCGTCACTTGCTGGCGCAGCTGCTCACCGAGTCTGTGATCCTGGCTTCGCTCGGCGGGCTGGCCAGTCTGGTGGTGGCCAAGTGGACGCTCGACGCCATCGCCGCCCTGCTCCCGCCGGATGCGGGGCAGACGCTGCAATTCACCCTGCAGCCGGCGGTATTGCTGTTCGCGGCCGTGCTCGCGGTCGGCACAGGGCTCGTGTTCGGCATGTTCCCCGCCTGGCACAGCACGCGGAGCGAGCTGGTCACCACGATCCGCTCCAATGCGGGCCAGATCTCAGGCGCGCGGAGCGCGGCACGCTTCCGCGGCTCGCTCGTCACGGTGCAGATCTCGCTGGCGATGGCCCTGCTCATCGCGGCCGGCCTGTTCATGAAGAGTCTCATGAACGTCTCGCGCGTGGACCTGGGAGTGCGGGTCGACGACGTCGTCACCTTCGCGCTTTCTCCCGAGCGGAGCGGCTACGACAGCACGCGCGCCCTCCAGCTCTACGCCCGGGTGGAAGACGCCATGTCGGCGCTGCCGGGCGTGAACAGCGTCTCCAGCTCGCTCGTGCCGCTGCTGGCCGGGAACAACTGGGGCACCGACGTGAACGTGCAGGGCTTCCCGGCCGGGCCCGACGTCGACAACAACTCGCGCTTCAATGAGGTCGGCTCCGGATACTTCGCCACCTTCGGCGTCCCGCTCGTGGCCGGCCGCGAGTTCACCGCGGCGGATCACGAGGGCTCGTCTGAGGTTGCGGTGGTGAATCGGGCCTTCGTGAAGAAGTTCAACCTGGGCGACGGTGCCGTGGGGAAGTTCATGTCCACGCGCGGGGCCGATTCGATGAACATCCAGATCGTGGGCGTCATCCCGGACATCAAGTACAGCGATGTCAAGCAGGTCGTGCCCCCGGTGTTCTATCTCCCCTGGCGACAGGACACGCACGTGTCGGGAATGAACTTCTACGTCCGCTCGTCACGCGCCCTGGCGCTGCTCCGGGAGATCCCCGGAGTGCTGAAGCGCATCGACCCCGGCCTGCCGGTGGAGGACCTGAAGACGATGCCGCAGCAAGTGCGGGAAAACGTCTTCCTGGACCGCATGATCAGCATCCTGTCGGCGACCTTCGCGGTCCTCGCCACCCTGCTCGCCGCACTGGGACTCTACGGTGTGCTCGCCTATACGGTGGCGCAACGCACCCGGGAGATCGGCGTGCGCATGGCGCTGGGCGCGGACGCGCGACAGGTGCGCGCCATGGTCCTGCGCCAGGTGTCTGGCATGATGCTGGTGGGCGGCGTCATCGGCCTAGCCGGGGCGCTCGGTCTGGGGCAAGCGGCCAGCTCCCTGCTGTACGGCCTTAAGGGCTACGACCCCGCGGTTTTCATTCTCGCCGTCGTCGCGCTCGCGATCGTCGCGTTCGGCGCGGGTTACGTGCCCGCCCGGCGCGCGTCGGAGGTGGACCCGGTGCAGGCGCTGCGCTACGAGTAGCGATCGATCCCGCCTGGTATTCATGAACTAGTCGAGGCGGAGGCGCCACATCTGGCGCGGGTCAGTCCCTCAGCCATATTTCGTCCTCGATATCTCCTGCAGAGTACCGATGCCGAAACGGACACTCTCCACATCGTCCCGGACGGCGTCGGGCGAAACTAGAGCGCGCGATCGTGGCGCCGCGCTCATGCGGCTCAGTACCGCCATCGCCGCCGCGGAAACCGAAACCGACATCTGTCGGGCCGTCTCCAGCGGGCTGCGCGACGACGCGCTGGGCTACGACTTCGTGGCATTGCTCCTCGTGGACGAGGTCACGGGCGACCGCGTGCTCGAGGCAAGCTCGGGGTGGGCCGACGCGCCCCCCGGCCTGCGGGTCCGCCCCGGCGAGGGCTTGAGCGAACGCCCGCTGCTCGATGGCCGATTGCACTACACTCCCCAGGTCACCCACGACACCCGCTACCTCCCGACCCGCAACGAAGGGTCGGAGGTGGATGTCCCGTTGATGATCAACCAGCGGCTCGTCGGGGTGCTCGTGGTGGAAAGCAATCGGCCGCATGCCTTCGACGACGCCGATCTCGAGATCTTGACCGCGGCGGCCAACCAGGCGGGCATCGCCATCGGCCGTGCCCGGCTGCTCGCGTCGGAGCGCCAGCGAGGCGACGAGCAGGAGGCCCTGCGGGCGACGATGGCGGACCTCTCGGCGCAGGTCGGCCTCTCCACGCTGTTGCAGGCGGTGCTCGAGCGGGCCGTCGCCCTGCTGCACGTGAGCCACGGTGAGCTCGCCATCTTCCACGTTGCGACGCAGGAGCTGGAAATCGTCGCGAGCCATAACGTCGGCAAGCGCGAGACGACCGGAACGCGCATGGCGGTCGGGGAGGGCGCGATGGGGCATGTGGCCCGGACCCGGGAGCCGCTGCTCATCGACAATTACCTGGAGTGGGTGGGGCATTCTCCGCAATACGCCCAGGTGGATTTCCACGCGGTGATGGTGGCGCCGCTCTTGATGGGCGGCCGCCTGGTGGGGGCGATCGCGTTCATGGACCGCGATGCGCGCCGCCGCTTCGGCCCGGACGATCTGCGACTGCTGAACCTGTTCGCGCCCCAGGCGGCGATCGCGATCGAGAATGCGCGGCTGTTCACGACCGCCCAGGAGCAGAAGCAGTATTTCGCCGAGCTCGTGTCGAACAGCCCGGTGGCGATCGTCACGCTCGATGTGGGACACAACGTCGTGTCGTGCAATCCCGCGTTCGAAAAGATGTACGGCTATCGCGAGGCCGAAGTCGTGGGGCGCAAGCTGGACGACTTCATCACCACCGAGTCGACGCGCTCGGAAGCCGTCGGCTACACGGAGCAAGCGCTCGCCAGCCGGCCCGTCCAGGCCATCAGCCAGCGGCGGCGCAAGGACGGCAGCGTGGTGGATGTGGAGGTGCTCGGCGTTCCGGTCGTGGTCAACGGGCAGCGCGTGGGGTTGATGGCGCTGTACCACGACATCACGGAGCTGTTGCGGGCGCGGCGCGATGCCGAATCGGCCAACACCGCGAAGAGCCAGTTCCTGGCGAGCATGAGCCACGAGCTGCGCACCCCGCTCAACGCGATCATCGGCTACAGCGAAATGCTCCAGGAGGACGCGGCCGACCGGGGGGAATTCGCCTCCGTGCCCGATCTCCAGAAGATCCACGGGGCGGGCAAGCATCTGCTGGCGCTGATCAACGACGTGCTCGATCTCTCGAAGATCGAGGCTGGGAAAATGCAGCTGTTCCTCGAGTCGTTCGAGATCACCCCACTGGTCGAGCAGGTGGCCACGACGGTGCGTCCCCTCGTCGAGAAGAACGCCAACCAGCTCGCCGTTCGCTGCGCGGCCGATCTCGGCGCCATGCACTCCGACGCGACCCGGCTGCGGCAGGTCCTCCTCAACCTGTTGTCGAACGCGTGCAAGTTCACCGACCACGGCGCGATCGATCTGAACGTCACGCGCGACGGCGCGGAGGTCGTGTTCCAGGTGCGCGACAACGGCATCGGGATGACCCCCGACCAGCTGAGCCGGTTGTTCGAAGCGTTCACCCAGGCGGAGGCCTCGACCGCCGCGAAGTACGGCGGCACGGGACTCGGCCTCGCGATCAGCCGTCGCTTCTGCCAGCTGATGGGAGGAGACGTCGCCGTCGAGAGCGTTGCGGGCACAGGCTCGGTATTCACGGTTCGCCTTCCCGCCGCGGGGCCGGCGGCCGCCGTCGAGAGCGACGCGGGACGGCGGTCCGGCGCACGGAAATCGGGCGGCACCGTCCTGGTGATCGACGACGACGCCGCCGCGCGGGAGCTGGTGTCCCGCTTCCTGGAGAAACAGGGGCTGGCGGTCGAGGTCGCGGTGGACGGCCGGGCCGGCCTGCAAGCCGCCCGCGAGCGTCCGCCCGACGTGATCACGCTCGACGTCGTGATGCCCGGGATCGACGGGTGGAGCGTGTTGACCGCGCTGAAAGGGGATCC
>JBGPIW010000110.1:0-7278 GCA_041485045.1 Gemmatimonadota bacterium
CCGCGCCACGGTGGTGCGGGTGGATCCGCCGCAGTACAAGCTCGGCGACGGCCGGCTGCTGCTGTCGCAGCCAGGGGAGCCGTTGTTCCCAGTTGAGCTGGTGCGCTCCTCGGCGGAGGCGTCGCTCGCGCTCGACGCGTCGCGGAATCGTCCCAACACCCAGCTGGCCTATGTGGCCCAGGGGGTCAACTGGGAAGCGACCTACCAGGCGATCATCGGCACGAGCGGGACGCTCGCGACGATCGGCGGGGCGGCGACGGTGACGTCGCAGGCGTTGCGCATGGATTCCGCCGATATCCAGCTCGTGGCGGGGACGATCAACCGGGCTCGAGTACCGGGGGAGCTGGAGGAAGCCGCAGCGAGCGGTGTCATCAGGATGCGCGCACTACCGGCCCCAGCACCCATGCCGTCGGAACAGGCGGTGGGTGAGACGCACGTCTACTCGCTGCCGGCCAGGCTGGCACTCGAACCCGGCGTCCCTGTCACCACGGCGTTGTTCCCGCGCGCCACGACGGGAGTGACCCAGGAGTTCGTGGTGCCGGGCGTGCTGCCGTGGCGTGGCTGGATGAGTCAGGTGCCCGACGACCCGAATCAGGTGCCGGTGCAGGTCTGGTACACGTTCAAGCGCGGCCGCGGCACGCCGTTCGGCGACCGCCCGCTGCCGGGCGGCACGGTCCAGCTCTACCAGGCGGACTCATCCGGACGGGTGCAGCTCGTGGGCGAAGCGACGATCGTTCATACGCCCGCGGGAAAGGACGTGCGCGTGCAGTCGGGCGACGCGTTCGACGTGACGGCCGAGCGGGTGCAGACCGATTACACGCAGGAGGCGCTGCCCGCGTTGCGGCGCGGGCTGCCGAATCGCCAGCGGGTCACGGCGAGCTATCGCGTGACGATCACCAACGCCAAGACCAACGCGGTCACGGTGGACGTGCGCGAGAGTCACTTCGGCACGTGGCGCATTACCGACAGCAGCGTGCCCGCCGAGAAGCTCTCCTCCACCGAGAGCCGGTTCCGGCTGTCGGTGCCGGCGGGCGGGCAGGCCGTGCTCACCTACACGGTGCAGGTCGAGTCGTGACGGTGCAGCTGTTGCACGTCGCCGATCTTCATTTCGGGGGGCTCGCCGATATCCGGCAGATCGAGGCGCTGGAGCAGATCGTGCCCGATCTCCGGCCCGATGTCGTCGTGATCTCGGGCGACGTGGCGCAGCGGGCCCGGCACGGCGAGTTCCAGCGGGCGCGGGCGTTCGTGCAGCGCGCGGCCGAGACCGCGCCGGTGTACATGCTGCCGGGCAACCACGACGTGCAGTGGTGGTGGCGCCCGTTCCTGCCGCTCGGGAAGGACGCCATCTACTGGAAGTACCGCCGGTACTTCGGCGACGACCTGACGCCCACGCTGGAGCTGCCGGGAGCCGTCATCGCGGGGGTGCTGACCGCCAACGGCCTCTCCCTGGCGTCGGTCAGCCACATCAACGATTTCACGGTGAAAGGCCACCTCCCCAAGCGCGAGATCGAGCGTGTGCGCGGCGTGTTCGGGCGCGCGGCGGGGGACGCGGCGCGCGTGCTCGTGGTGCACCACAACGTGCTGCGCGGCGACATCTCGCAGCGCATGGGGCTGGCGCGCTGGCGCACGGCGCAGCGGCGCATCCTCGAATCGGGGGCGGACGTGGTGTTGTGCGGGCACGATCACCAGGAGGGCGCCGACGTGCTCGGCGGCCGGGTGGTGGTCTCGACCACCGGCACGCTGTCGGTGCGTACACGCGGCGGGCGGCCATCGTGCTTCAATTTCGTGACGATCGAGCCGTCGGCCGTCCAGGTGACGTTCTTCCGCTGGGAATCCGAGCACGGGCGGTTCCGCGCCTCGGACACCTTCGCGTTCGCACGGGAGCGGCACGGGAGCCCGGTCGCGGTTTGATAAGGCGTCATCGGTTATCGGTGAACGGTCGTCGGGGTTAGCTTTCGGGTCTTGGTGCCGCGCGTGCGGGTCACCGACAACCGACAACCGCCTACAGAGAACAGTTCATGCCTCCCAAATTCCACGGCGTCGACTTCTACAATGTGGACGGACTGTTGTCCGAAGAAGAGCGCGCCGTCCGCGATACGGTGCGCGGCTGGGTGGACGACAATCTCCTGCCGATCATCGGCGAGTGTTACGTCGAGGGCCGTTTCCCCAAGCAGCTCATTCCCGGGATGGCCGAGCTCGGCCTGTTCGGCGCGAACCTGCCCGAGGAATACGGCTGCGCCGGGCTGAACAACGTCGCCTACGGGCTGATCATGCAGGAGCTGGAGCGCGGCGATTCCGGCGTGCGCTCGTTCGCCTCGGTGCAGGGTAGCCTCGTGATGTACCCGATCTACGCCTTCGGCTCCGACGAACAGAAAAAGAAGTGGCTGCCGCAAATGGCGAGCGGGAAGGTGATCGGCTGTTTCGGGCTCACCGAGCCGGACTTCGGCTCGAACCCCGGGGGCATGATCACCGTCGCCAAGGAGACAGCCGACGGCTGGGTACTGAATGGGGCCAAGATGTGGATCACGAACGGCTCGACCGCCCAGGCCGCCATCGTGTGGGCCAAGACCGGTGCGATCGAAGACCAGAACTCGATCCGTGGCTTCATCGTGCCCACGGACACGAAGGGCTTCTCCGCCAAGGACCAGAAGGGCAAGCTCAGCCTGCGGGCCTCGGACACCTCGGAGCTGGTGCTCCAGGACGTGCGCCTCCCCAAGGACGCGCTGCTCCCCAAGTCGGGCGGGCTGAAGTCGCCGCTCATGTGCCTCACGCAGGCGCGCTATGGCATTTCGTGGGGCGCGGTGGGCGCGGCGATGGCGTGCTACGACGAAGCGGTGAGCTACGCGCGCAACCGCGTGATGTTCGGCAAGCCGATCGGCGCCTTCCAGCTGCAGCAGGCCCGCCTGGCCGAAATGCTCACCGAGATCACCAAGGCGCAGCTGCTCTGTCTGCAGCTCGGCCGTCTGAAGGACGCCGGGACGATGACGCCGCAGCAGGTGTCGCTCGCCAAGCGGAACAACGTGTCCATGGCGACCGACATCGCGCGCGAGACGCGCCGGCTGCTCGGCGCCAACGGCATCCTCGCCGAGTACCAGGCGATGCGCCACCTCGCCAACCTCGAGTCGGTGTACACCTATGAGGGCACGCACGACATCCACACCCTGGTGCTGGGGCAGGAGATCACGGGTCTGAGTGCCTTCAATTGAAGCCATCAGCTATCGGTCGTCAGCCGTCAGCCTGATCCTGAGGGGGCGAGCGGTGCGACGGTTTCACCGCTCAGGCAGCGTGGTTACTTTTCAACCCCTCACGCCCACTGACGGCTGATGACTGATGACTGACGGCTCTTCATGAAGATCGCAGTCTGCATCAAGCGCGTCGCCGACTCGGAAGCGCGCGTCAAGATCGCCGCCGACGGGAAATCGCTCGACGAGGCGGGCGTCAAGTTCATCCTCAATCCCTACGACGAATTCGCGGTCGAAGAGGCCCTGCAACGCAAGGACAAAGCGGGGTCGGGTGAGGTCGTGGTGATCGCGTGCGGGCCCCAGGCCGCGCAGGAAACGATCCGCACCGCGCTCGCGATGGGGGCCGACCGGGGTGTGCTCCTCGAGGCGGCCACCGTGCCGGCCGACGGGCTCGCGGTGGCCCGGGCGCTCGCGGGAGAGCTCAAGGGCGGCGGCTACGATCTCATCCTCTTCGGCAAGATGGCGATCGACGACTACAACCATCAGGTCGGTCCGATGGTGGCCGAGCTGCTCGATCTGCCGTGCGTCACTTGCGTCGCGCATCTCGATCTGGCGCAGGGGAAGGGAACGGCGGAGCGGGAGGTCGAAGGCGGCATGGAGGAAGTCGAGTTTCCGCTGCCCGCCGTGCTCACGGCCGACAAGGGACTGAACGAGCCGCGCTATCCCGCGCTCAAGGGGATCATGGCCGCCAAGAAGAAGCCGCTCGAGGTCAAACCGGCCGCGTTCGGCGCCGCCGGTCTCGAGGTCCTGGCGATGACCCCGCCTCCCGAGCGCAAGGAAGGCCGCATCGTGGGCGAAGGGGCGGCCGCAGTCCCCGCGCTGCTCAAGCTGCTGCGCGAAGAAGCGAAGGTCCTATGAGCCACGTGCTCGCAGTGCTCGAGCAACGCGACGGCAGCCTGCGCAAGATCAGTCACGAGGTGGTGACGGGGGCGCGCCGGCTGGCGGACGCGTTGGGTGGCGAGGTGCACGCTTTGGTGCTGGGCGCGGGGGCGGTGTCGGGAACCGAGGCGGCCGGCCGGTTCGGTGCGGACAAGGTGATCACCGCGACCAACGCCGGTTTCGCCCAGTACGCGCCCGAAGGGTACGCGCGGGCGGTGGCCGAGCGTGCCAAGGCGGGGGGGTATGGCGCCGTGGTGCTCGCGGCGAGCGCACAGGGTAAGGACCTCGCCCCCCGCGTCGCCGCGAAACTCGGGGCGCCGCTCGCGGCCGACATCACCGACCTCGCGGTCGAGGGCGGAGCGGTCGTCGTCACGCGGCCGGTCTATGCCGGCAAAGCGCTGCTCAAATTGAAGGTCACAGCCGCGCCACTGGTGGTGTCGTTGCGACCCAACGTGTTCACGCCGGTGGAGCGCCCCAAGGCGGGCGTCGCGGAAAGCAACGCGGTGGCGGGGGACGGCGGGCGGGTGGTGGTGCGGGGGATCAAAGCGGCGGCGGGCGGAACGCTCGACGTGGCGGAGGCCCCGATCGTGGTGTCGGGCGGGCGCGGCCTCAAGGAGCCCGCGAACTTCAAGCTGCTCGAGGAGCTGGCGCGGGCGTTCGGCGGGAAGGCGGCGGTGGGCGCGTCGCGCGCGGTGGTGGACGCCGGGTGGCGGCCGCACGGCGACCAGGTGGGGCAGACGGGAAAAACGGTGAGCCCCTCGCTCTATATCGCCGTGGGGATCTCGGGAGCGATCCAGCACCTCGCCGGTATGCGCACCGCCAAGGTCATCGTGGCGATCAACAAGGACAAGGATGCGCCGATCTTCAAAGTGGCCGACTACGGAATCGTAGGAGACCTGTTCGAGATCGTGCCGAAGTTGACTGAAGAGATCCGGAAGCTGAATGGATAAGGCGCTATCGGCTATCGGCTATCAGCCATCGGCCATAAGCCAACCCATGATTCCAGCCCGGTTTCAGCCCCCGTTGCCGTTGGATCGGCTCATCCTGAAGGAAGGAGCCGACGGTGCGGGCGACAAGATGGAGCTCGATGTGCTATTCGTCGGCGCGGGGCCGGCGGGCCTCGCCGGGGCGATCGAGCTGGCACGGCTCGCCAAGGCCGATCCCGCCGTGGGCGAGCTGAACATCGGGGTGCTCGAAAAGGCCGGATCGTTGGGCGAGCATTCGCTCTCCGGCTCGGCGGTGAACCCGCGGGCACTGCGTGAGCTGTTCCCCGATCTGAAAGACGCCGATTTCCCGTTCCGCGGGCCGGTGACGAAGGAATCGGTCTATCTCCTCACGGCCGGCGGCCACGTGCGGCTGCCCACGCCGCCCACGATGAAGAACCACGGCTGCTTTCTCGCCTCGATCTGCGAGGTCGTGCGCTGGTTGGGGACCAAAGCCGAGGAGCTCGGCGTCAACGTGTTCACCGGGTTCCCTGCCGCGGCGCTGCTCACCGCGGGTGACCGTGTGACGGGCGTGCGCACCCAGGCCACGGGGTTGGGACGCGACGGGCAGCCGCTCCCCACCTACCAGGCGCCGAACGACCTCATCGCCAAAGTCACCGCCCTCTCCGAGGGGACCCGGGGCCTGCTCTCGCAGGCGTGGCTCGAGTGGCAGCGCGTCGGCTCGCAGAACCCGCAGATCTTCGCACTCGGCGTCAAGGAGATCTGGGAGACGAAGCGTCCGTTGGACCGGGTGATCCACACGCTCGGCTGGCCGCTGCCGACCGATGCGTTCGGCGGCAGCTTCTGCTATCCGCTGGAGCCGAACCTGGTGGCGCTCGGCGTCGTCGTCGGGCTCGATTACTCGAACGCCGCGCTCGACATCCACGTGCTGCTGCAGCGTCTCAAGCAGCATCCCCTGTTCCGACCCTACCTCGAAGGCGGGGAGATGGTCGAGTGGGGGGCGAAGACGATCCCCGAAGGCGGCTACTACGCGCTCCCGGCGCGCCGCTCGGGGGACGGCGTCGTGCTGCTGGGCGACGCGGCGGGATTCGTGGACGTCCCGTCTCTCAAAGGGATCCACTACGCCATCCAGTCGGGGATCTACGCCGCACGCGCCATTTTCGCCGCCCTCAAGGCCGGTGATCCCTCGGCGGCGCGGCTCGCCGAGTACGACCGGATGGTGGACGGGTCCTACATCGCCCAGGATCTGTACAAGACGCGCAACATGCGGCTCGCGTTCAAGGACGGCTTCTATGCCGGGGGTTTCAAGGCCGGGCTGATGACGCTCACCGGCGGCCGTTTTCCCGGCGGCCGGATCGCCATGCACCGCGACGCCGACGTGGCGCGCCACGCCGACGGCGCCGAGCCGTTCACGCCCGACGCGAAGCTGACCTTCAGCAAGATCGACGGAGTATTCAAGTCCGGGAACGCGACGCGCGACACGATCCCGACCCACCTCGTGGTCGGCAAGGACGTGAGCGCCGAGGCAGCGCGGTTCTACACGCACGTCTGTCCGGCGGGGGTCTACGAGGAAGTGGACGGCACGCTCAGAGTGAACGCGCCGAACTGCGTGGACTGCAAGGCGACGGACGTGGTGGGGCCGCGGTGGACCCCCCGAGAGGGCGGGAGCGGGCCGAAGTACAAACGGATGTGAGCGTCCCGCCGCTCACATCAGGAAAAACACCATCGGATTCGTCTGCGACCGATGAATCGGCGCGGCGATGCCGAGCTCCCGTTTCAAGGCGACCATCCGATCGTGCGCATCCCCCGCTGCGGCTGGTGAGGCGGTGAAGTAGGGGGTGCGGCGCTGCGCCAACCAATCTTGCACCACGCCGGCCTCTCCAAAGCGATCGAGCCGCTCTGGAGGCGGGAAGATGTCGTGGATGCAGACGGGTGTCCCCGGCCGGAGGCGCGGTAGCAGCTCGCTCAGATACCACCGGGCGAATGGCGCCGAGTGGGCGGCGTCGAGGAAGAGGTAGTCGATCGAGGGCGGCAGCCGGTTTGGCGGCCGTGTCACGTCCCCCAGCGTGAATGTCCAGCGACCGTCCGCCAGGTCACGCGGCACGGCGCGGGTGCAGTAGTCGAACACGTCGAAGGAATGCAGGTGCCCGGCGCCGTTGTCGCGCAGTGCGGTGAGCAGCCAGGTCGTGGACCAGCCCCGATCCGGGGCGATC
>JBGPIW010000111.1:0-7261 GCA_041485045.1 Gemmatimonadota bacterium
CTTGAGCTCGGCGAACCAGCGGCACGCGGCGTACAGCAGGACGATGGCCACCCCCCAGACCGCGTAGAGGAGCGCCAGGCTCCAGGTGTACCCCTCGGGGGGCGGTGGATTGCCCATCGGGTGGTTGGTGAAGAGCCAGGGGCTCACAGCGCCCAGTCGAATTGCGGAAACGACGAGAGCGAGCGCGTGAATCAGCGGGATGTGGAGCAGGTAGAAGAACAACGGAACCCGACCGAATACCGTGAGCCACCGCGGGAGCACGCCGCGGGCCCCTTCGAGCGCCGGGATCAAGGCGATCGTGGGGCCGAGCGTCATCAGCAGGAAATCCAGTGAAGCTGGATACTTGTTCGTATTCAGAAACGCGAGCAGCGCCGGCAGCGGCGGTCGCTCGCCGCTCGGGTGCACCTGCGCGGTCCACGCGACCGGATCGCCATAGAGGTTGAACCCACGCAGCACCAGGAACAGCGCGGTCGCGGAGAGACCGATCGCGAGGCACAGCCGCCGCCGCCGTGCGGCCTCCGCGCTCAGGATCGTGCCGAACGCGTAGCCCGCGGCCATCACCCCGATCCAGGGAACGATCGAATAGAGGACGATGAGCCGCGGTCCCTCCGCGCCGAGGGCGATCGGGCCCGCGAAGAACCCGATGTAGAGGATCTTCCACAGCCCGGCAAGACTGTTCTCCTGCAAGGTGGGGATGAACCCCGGCAGCATCGGGTCCAAGAGATTGTGTCCCACGATGATCGCGAGCCCGATCGCGCCTACGGCGGGGACGGGGAGCCGCACCAGCACGGCCAGCAGGATCATGCACCAGCCGATCGCCCAGATCACGCCGGCCATGAGGTAGTGGGCGAAGTCGAAATTGAACGTCCACGCGACGCGGATCACGGTCAGCTCGAGGAGCACGAGCCAGGCGCCGCGCGTGAGGAGGAAACGCGAGAGGTCGGGGTGCCGGCGACCGTAGAAGTAGGCGCTCGTCCCCGCGAGGAACACGAACGCCGGCGCGCAGAAGTGGGTCACCCACCGGGTGAAGAAGATTCCTGGGGTGGGGCCGCCGGCCGGCAACCCTGAAAACACGCGCACGTGATCGATCGCCATCAGGACCATCACGGCGCCCCGGATGATGTCGATGGATTCGAAGCGCGTGCCCGGCCGTGGCGTCGTGTTCACGGCGTTGAGGATAGGATCCGGCCGGGCGGTCGGCAACGCCACTGGAGCGGGCGGCGGCGCGCCAGGCGTCGCCGGCTCACCGGAACCTTGTTGCCGTCGCGCAGCACGACCGAAGCGTCGACCCCGGGTGGGGGGCCAGCAGCTGGCGGATGCCGCGCCAGCGGAGAGCAAACATACGAATCGGAGGTGGGAACTGGACAGGCGACCGTGCTTGGGCCAAAATGAACGTCTACCCGAATCGGAGACTCTCATGAAGCTCGATGCTCGTGCCGTGGCCCTGATCCTGACCGCCGTACCCGCGCTGCTGGCGGCCCAGGGTGCCGCGAGCCCAGTCGCGGACGCGTTCCGCACCTACGAGCAGCGCTCGGCGACCAAGCTGGTGGCCGCGGCGGAAGCGATGCCGGCCGACAAGTACGGTTATAAGCCCACTCCGGCGCAGATGAGTGTGGCCGACGTCGTGCTGCACCTGGCCGAGGGCAATGACTACTTCTGCTCGTCGATCACCGGGTCGACGGCTCCCAAGCGCGATTCCCTCGCCGCCACGGCGCCGAAGGACAAGCTGGTCGCGCGTCTGCGCGAGACGTTCGCCTACTGTGGGACGGCCCTCGCCAAGCTCGACGACGCCGCGCTGGCGGAGCAGTTGCCGTTTTTCGGCAACAAGGTCTCGCGGGCGTCGATGATCCTGATTGCGACGGGGGACTGGGAGGACCACTACAGCCAGATGGCGAACTACCTGCGGCTGAATGGCCTCCTGCCGCCGACGGCCCGGCAGCAGGGTCAGTAGTCGTCAGTTCCGAAGATCGTTGCCCGCGGTCCGCCGTAGTGGGCCGCGGGCGGCCTTAGCTCATGACCAGAGCGATCGCGCTCGAACAGGGCCGTGCAGCGCTCCAGCGGCACGCCTGGGGTGAGGCGTTCGCCCGACTGTCCGCCGCAGACGACGAGGCCCCGCTCGATCCGGTCGATCTCGAATGGCTCGCGGGCGCGGCGCACCTCCTGGGGAAAGACTCCGAGAGCACCGATCTCCTGACCCGGGCGCATCAAGGCTTCCTGAGCGCGGGCGAGATCGAGCCGGCCGCCCGCTGCGCCTTCTGGCTGGGCTTCGCTCTCCTCAACAACGGGGACCACGCCCAGGGCGGCGGCTGGCTCGCCCGCGCGCGCCGGCTGCTCGACGACGGCCGCCGCGATTGCGTGGAGCAGGGCTACCTGCTCGTACCGGCGGGGATCCGGAGCGTGCACGAAGGCGACGCCGCGACCGCTCTGGCCACGTTCGCCCAAGCGGCGACGATCGGGGCCCGCTTCGGCGACCGGGATCTGGTGGCCCTCGCCGTGAATGGTCAGGGACGGGCGCTGATCCGCGGCGGCGAGACGGTGCGGGGCGTGGCGCTGCTCGACGAGGCCATGGTCGCTGTGACCGCCGGGGAAGTCTCTCCGATGATCGCCGGCGGCGTGTATTGCAGTGTGATCGAGGCGTGTCACGAGATCTTCGACCTGCGACGCGCGCAGGAGTGGACCGCGGCGCTGAGCGAATGGTGCGCTTCGCAGCCGGACCTGGTCCCCCACCGGGGCGAGTGCCTGGTGCGGCGCGCGGAGATCTTGCAGCTGCACGGCGCCTGGCCCGAAGCCCTGGAGGAGGCGGGCCGGGCCTGTACGCAACTGTCTCACCCGAGGATCCAGCCGGCGGCGGGCTCGGCGTTCTACCGGCTGGCTGAGCTGCATCGGTTGCGGGGCGAGTTCCCCGCGGCCGAGGCAGCGTATCGACAGGCGAGCGAATTGGGACGCAAGCTCGAGCCGGGTTTGGCGATCCTGCGACTGGCGCAAGGGCAGGTCGAGCTGGCCCATGCCACGATCCGTCGTTTGGCTGATGAGGCGCATGGCAGCAGCCGCTCGCGCGTGCTCGCCGCGTACATCGAGATCGCCCTGGCCGCCGGCGATCCAGCAGCGGCGAACGTCGCCGCCGGCGAGCTCGCCCAGATCGCGGACCGCCTCGGTGCCCCGTTGCTCCGCGCTCTGGCGGCGCAGTGTACCGGAGCGGTCCTGCTTGCAACGGGCCAACCCCAGCCAGCGCTCGCCGCCCTGCGGAGCGCGGAAACCGTGTGGCGCGAGCTGCAAGCCCCCTACGAGACCGCGCAGGTTCGCGTGCTGATCGCCCTCGCCTGCCGGGCCCTTGGGGACGGCGACGCAGCGGCGCACGAGTTTGACGCCGCGCGGCTCGCCTTTCAATCGCTGGGCGCTCAACCCGAGCTGGCCCGCGTCGCGGCGCTCGTCCGCCAGCCGGGCTCCACCGGTACCGCCGCGGGTCCGCTGAGCGCGCGAGAGCGGGAGGTGCTGGTTCACGTGGCCTCCGGCAAGACCAACCGCTCCGTCGCGGCCGTCCTCGGCATCAGCGAGAAGACCGTGGCGCGCCACGTGAGCAACATCTTCACCAAGCTCGGCCTGTCTTCGCGGGCCGCCGCCACGGCCTACGCCTACGAGCACGATCTCATTCCTGCGCGCCCCACCCCTACATAGAAATACCCACCGCCCGGGCGTCGCCGGTTGGATACTTCGCCCGATGCGGCTGGGTGTGGGATTCACCGATATTCGCCCGTGCTCTGAGCGATCAGTGAGACGGCCAACGGCGAACGAGGTGGAAACCATGAACAGCCAGGGTGACGCAGAGCGGATCGAGACGATCGTTGTCGGCGGTGGGCAGGCAGGGCTCTCGGTCGGGTCCCAGCTGGCCCGCCTTGGGCTCCCCTTCATTATCCTCGACGCTCACGAGCGTATGGGCGACGCGTGGCGCACCCGCTGGGATTCGCTCCGTCTGTTCACCCCCGCGCGCTACAACGGCCTCAGCGGGTGGCCATTCCCCGCCCGAGGAGACGCCTTCATCACCAAGAATCAGATGGCGGACTATCTGGAAGCTTACGCGGCCCGGTTCGATCTCCCGGTGCGCATGGGCGTTCGCGTGGATGGGCTCACACGTGACGGTGACCGATTCGTCGTGACGGCGGGTGCGCGTCGCTTCGAAGCCGAAAACGTGGTCGTCGCCATGGCGAACTACCAGATCCCCCGAGTGCCGGCGTTCGCTCAGGACCTCGATCCCGGCATTGTGCAGTTGCACTCGCGGGACTACCGCAACCCGTCGCAGCTCCGCGAGGGCGGCGTGCTTGTCGTGGGCGTAGGGAACTCGGGAGCCGATATCGGCCTCGAGGTCGCCCACACCCACCCGACATGGCTGTCAGGGAAGGAGAGCGGCCACATTCCGTTCCGCATTGAAGGCTTCGTGGCGCGCCAACTACTCATCCGTCTCGTGCGGTTCGTCGGCCACCGGATCCTGACTGTGGGCACGCCGGTCGGTCGCAAGCTGCGCCCCACGCTGTTGCGACGGGCTGCCCCGCTCATCCGGGTCAAGCCTCAGGATCTGACGGCGGCGGGAATCATCCGGGTACCCCGGGTCGTAGGAGTGCGCGACGGGCGGCCGCTGCTCGCGGATGATGCCGTGCTCGATATCGCGAACGTGATCTGGTGCACGGGATTTCATCCCGGCTTTTCGTGGATCCACCTCCCCGTTTTCGGCACGGAAGGGGGGCCGCTGCACGAGGGTGGGATCGTCGTCGCCGAGCCTGGACTGTACTTCGTCGGACTGCACTTCCTCTACGGGATGACGTCGGACACCGTGAGCGGCGTCGGGCGGGACGCGGAGCGGGTCGTCAAGGCGATTGCGGCGCGCGCGGGCGCAAGGCGGGCGGCGTAAGCGTTATTCCAGCCGGAGCGCGAGGTTCGGGTCTACGCGCGCCGCCCGAATGGCCGGGATCAAGCTCGCCAGCACGGCGGTCAGGGCGAGCACGAGGGTGACGGCTCCGAACACGGCGGGATCGCGGGGCGACACAGCGAACAGCAGCGTCGCGATCCAGCGACCGCCGATGAGCGCCACGGCGGCGCCGGCCGCGATGCCGCCCAGCGCGAGGCGCAGGCCGTCCCCCACGACGAGGCGCGCGATGTGGCGCAGGCGAGCGCCGAGGGCGATCCGTACGCCGAGCTCCTGAGTGCGCTGGGCGACGTTGTAGGCGATGACGCTGTACAAACCGATCGCGGCGACGACCAGCGCGAGGCCCCCGAGCACGAGAAACATCGTCGCCCCCGCCCGCCACGGGCGCTGCTCGTCACCGAGGATTTGCGCGAGCGGGATGGTCGTTACGTAGGACGCCCCGGGCATCTCTTGCTGCAGACGGCGGCGGATCGCTTCGGCGGCGTCCGCCGCTCGGCCGCGCACGCGCACGAACAGGCCGTATGCACTTTCGTCCAGCTGCTCGGCCGAGAGGTAGTAGTTCGCCCCGCCGGCGTCCGACAGGCTACGCTGCGTGATGTCCTCCGCGATGCCGACCACGGTGCGACACGGGGCCGTATCGGCGCCCACGCGCAGGCACTGGCCGATCGCCGTCCGTCCGGGCCACAGGCGACGCGCCATCGTCTCGCTGACTACCACGATCGGGGGCGACCCGCGGCGGTCTTCCGCGGTGATCCCGCGCCCCGCGAGGATGCGGGTTCCCATGGTCCGGAAGTACTCGGGTGACGCCGCCTGGAGCTGGAACCGCCCCAGCCGGGAGACCGAATCGATGCCCGACACGAAGAGGCCGCGCGATTCGAAGTTGTAAAAGGGGACGCTCACCGCCTCCGTGGCGCTCACGACCCCCGGGAACGCCGCGGCGGCGGCGAGCAGGCGGTGGTTCAACGCCGCCTGCTGGTCTTCGGGCAACAGCACCCCGCGCATGTTGCGTTCGACGTAGAGTACAGGGTCCACGTCGTAGCCCAATCGCAGCGCCCGGACGTTGGCGAAGCTCCGCACGAACAGCCCGGCGCCAACGAGCAGGGCGACCGACAACGCACCCTGCACGACGACGAGCAGCGCCCGCAGGCGGGAGCGCTGGTAGCTCCCTTCGCGCGCTCCGGCCTTGAGGGCGGACACGAGATCGCCGCGCCCCGCCGGCAGGGCCGGCGCGAGGCCTGTGAGGATGCCGACGGTGAGGGCCAGCAATGCGCAGAATACCAGGGTGCGCGAATCGGCGAGGGAGGCGGGCGCCAGTTCGGTGGTGAAGATCCGGGCCAGCGCTGTGCCCCCGCCCCAGGCGAGCACGAGTCCCGCGGCCCCACCCAGCCCTGCCAGCAGCACACTCTCGGTGAGCAGGTGGCCGAGCAACCGTCCCCGGCTCACCCCCAGCGCCAACCGTACGGCAATCTCCCGGCGTCGGCGGAACGCTCGGGCGAGCAACAGGTTGGCGACGTTCGCGGCGGCGACCAGCAGCACGACGACCGCCACGCCGCCGATCCAAAGGCCGATGCGCGTCCCGGGGCCGGCCTCGGGGCCGCGCTGGAGCTGCGTCGGGGCCAGGATCGCATGCGGCTGGGCGGTATCGGGCGGGGCCACGCTCGGGTCCATAGCGCGCTCGTCGAGCCAGCTCCGCCGGAAGGCCGCCGTCAGGTCACGGGTCGCTGCGTCGCTGCGCACGCCGGGTTTCGTGCGCACCAGCATCTGCAGCCAGCCCCAGTTGTAGTTCAGGTAGTAGTTGTGACGGCGTGACCAGGCGTAGGCGGTAATGGGGACCCAGGCGATCGGTGGGCGTCCATCGGGCAGCCCGCTGAAGCCGTTCGGCGCCACGCCGATGATCGTGACGGTCAGGGGCCCGATCTGGATCGGCATTCCCAGGATGTCCCGGCGGCCGCCGTAGCGCGACTGCCAGTAGCGGTAATCGAGCACCGCGACCGGCGTGCCCGCCGGCATCGAGTCCTCGGCGCCGGTATAGAACCGCCCTAGTGCCGGCCGCGCGTCGAAAAAGTCGAAAAAGCCCGCGCTCGCGGTGCCCACGATCGCTTCAGTGACGTCCGGCCCGGTGCCGACGGCCGCGGGAAAGGTGGTGAACGCGGCGACCTGGGCGAACGACCGCGTCGCGACCGTCAGGTCGAGGTAACGCTTGAATTCGAAGGTGTGCCAGGTGAGCGGCTGCCCGCGGAACGTCGAGGCGAGATACACCCGGTGCACCGATCGCGGCTCGCGCAGGTAGGGCGCCGGGCGGAACATCAGCCGATCGAGCATGCCGAACACGGCGGCGTTGGC
>JBGPIW010000112.1:0-7246 GCA_041485045.1 Gemmatimonadota bacterium
AAGGTTTTCGAGAGCCCGGCTTTCGAGAACACCTCGTACCACTCGGCTTCCACGATGCGCCATTCGGCGATCAGGTCCACCTTTTCCGACTTGCCGTCGATCAGACGATATGGCGCAGTGGCCCGGTTCAGGCTCATGAGCCCATTGAGGACTTCCTGCGCGGACCGCACCAGGGTTCCGGCGGGCGGGCGTTTCGTGGAGGTGAGAAAATCGAGCATTCCCATCGGGTATCTCCGTTCAGGTGCTCGGGAATCACTCCTTAGATCTTCCACAGCTCACGTGGCGCCGGCAGATCGGCGTTCTTGCTCAGACCACAGAGCGCTTTTTCTAATCTAGCCTCACCCAGAAGATCGCGGCTGCTCTCCTAGCCGGGCGTCTTCGTTCGACCCAAGCCGACTTCGGTGTCGCCGACTTTTCGCATGTTCTTCCCGACAAAGAACGTCGCGAACTCGGGGTGAAGTAACGCGTTGCCGGAAGATGGACTTTGCGAGGCTGCGCTCTGGATCTGGAGGGTCTTGGCTAGGCCGCGGCGACGGGAGGAAGCCCTTCAAGGGGGCGTCGATCCCAGGACGGGCAACACTCGCACGGTAAGCCTCGGCCCGCCGCCGTACCACATCGGCCTCCCGGCTCACGCCTCAAAGTTCGCATCGTGCGGCTCCGACTCCCCACTTCGCCCTTCCACCCATAGCCCGTTAGCCGAGCACTCTCCTCGCTCAACGTCGCCACCGAGATCGTCGAGCAGGTCCGCCTGCTCGACGGATTGGTGCGCTATCGGTTCGGCGACAACGCCGAGCTGATGGGCGCGTGGAGCAGCGCCCGCAACGTGCTGGGGCCGTTCCGGTCCCGGAGCGAGCCGCAGGCGGGTGAGGGAGAGACGCCGACGGAGGCGGGACCGGACGCGGTCGGGCCGGCGGCGTGATGGTGGCTGAAAAGGCGCGGTAGACTGATCACCTGCCGCGCCGCTTGCCCTGCGAACAATCCTTCCCCCTTCCTTTACCACAATCACCGAACCCGGTTGTCATTCCGAGCGAGCGCAGCGAGCGAGGAACCTGCTTCTTGCATACCGCAGCTTCATTGCGTCAGTCACGTACTCGCTCTCGGTCCTCACCCCCTGACCCCCTCTCCCTTCGGGAGAGGGGGAACCACGTGAGAGATTCTGGTCGATGAGACCTCGCCCTTAGTTCCCCCTCTCCGCATTGCGGAGAGGGGGCCAGGGGGTGAGGTACCTAGAGCAACCTTCCATCGTGCGCCACTATCTGATATTGCGTCCTTTCTGGAGACCGTCGATGCGCCGCCTGATCTCGTTGGCCATCCTCCATGCCGTCGCTCTGCCCGCGGCGGCGCAGCAATTGGCCGCTCGCCTGGCCAGTGTCCAGAACGGAGACGCCACGTTCTCCTTTCCTGCTCGTCCCGACGTCTGTGGCGATGGCCACATCCTCCTGCCGCGCTGGCTCGATCACGACTCGCAGCAGGTCGTGTTCTTCGACCGGGGCTGGTCGATTGGGTCGGTCGATATGCGGGGACAGCGCTGCAGCCACGGGCCCGTGCGCGTGCAGCTCAGCCTGCAGGGCGGTCGCATTCGCCAGCTCCAACCAGCCGTGGGCGCGACCGGCCATGGCCGCGGGCGAGACCTCGGAGTGGTCGGGACCAGGGAAGCGGTCGATTTCCTGCTCGACCTCGCTGCCCGGGCGTCCGAGGATGTGAGCCGCCAGGCGCTGCTCGGCGCGGCCCTGGCCGACAGCGTCACGATCTCGATGCGGCTCATGACGATGGCCGACGATCACCGCCTGCCGGCTGTGAACCGCGGGGCCGCGTTGCAGTGGCTGGGATGGACGGCCGCGCGGGAGGGCAACACGTCGGCCGATGCGCACGTGCGGGCCATCGCCGCCGACGAGTCCGACGATCCCGACGTGCGCGAGCGGGCGATCGACGTCGTGGCCTTGCCCGCGGGCGAGCCGTTCCTGGAAGATCTGTATGCCCGTCTGACCCTGCGAAGCCTCAAGGAGCGCGTCCTCGGCACGCTGGGCGAACGGCCGAGCCCGACCGGAAACGATTGGATCGAGCGGTTGGCGCGCAACCCGCGCGAGCCGTTTGCGCTCCGGGAGCGCGCCATCCGCGCGCTCGGGGAAGACCAGCACGAGACAAGCCGGCTGCGGTCGCTCTACGCGGACCTTCGAGACTCGGAGCTGAAGGATCGGGTGCTGCGCGTGGCGGGCGAGTCGGGCGATGCGGACGCCCTTGCATGGCTCAAGGCGCTCGCCCTGAATCGGGCCGAGTCGGTCGCGGCTCGGGACCGCGCGTTACGAGCACTGGATGAAGCCGACGTGCCGACGGCCTCCCTGGTGTCCTTATACGACACGATCGACGATCCCGACCTGAAGCTGCGGCTCATCAAGCTGCTGGGCGAGCGCGACGACAGGGCGGCGCGGGCCAAGCTCGTCGACATCGTGCGGCACGATTCGAATCCCGATCTGCGGCGCGTGGCGCAGCACGCGCGGCAATAGCCGGGGGTCAGGCGGTGAGCTCGCGCGCCCCGGCCTACCCTTTCCCTTGATGTCCTCACCCCCTGTCCCCCTCTCCCTCTGGGAGAGGGGGGACGGCGTGGGAGACATTGCCGCTCGACCCTGGGTTGAAACCCTGCACCCGAGTTCCCCCTCTCCGCGTAGCGGAGAGGGGGTCAGGGGGTGAGGACCAAACTCACCGCAGAGCTCGCTCCGGGCGCCATTGTCGGACATGCCGAGTTGCGCCCTCCTCCTCCGGAGATCGAGATTATGGGAATGCCTACCGCGCCCCCTGACGTCACGACGATCCCGGAGCTGCTGGCGCTCCCCGAGGATGGGCTGCGTCACGAGCTGCTGGACGGGGCCCACGCCGTGACACCTGCTCCCTCCCTCTTCCATCAGATGATGGTGGCTGAGCTGGTAGCACGATTCACCACATGGCTCCAGGGTCAGGACCGATTCCGCGTGTTCTCGAGCCCCGCCGACATCGTGTTGGGAACCCGCACGCTGGTCCAGCCTGATGTCTTCGTCGTCCGGCGCGAGCCGGGCAAACCGCTCCGCCGCTGGGAAGACGTGGGCGTGCCGGTGCTCGCCGTGGAGATCCTCTCACCCGCCACCGCGACGCGCGATCGCGGCGCCAAGCGCCGCATCTATCAACGCGCCGGCGTCGCCGAGTACTGGATCGTCGATCTCGACGCCCGGCTGGTCGAGCGCTGGCGCCCCGGCGACACGCGGCCGGAGATTCAGGACCAGCGCGTTGCGTGGCAGGCCGGGGATCTTCCCGATCTCACGATCGACCTGACGGCGTTGTTCTCGCGCGTGCTCGATACCTAAGGGGCCCACGTAAGCAAGAGCCTTCCAGTCCCGTTGACCGGCCGTTGACGCAACCCTGCCAGATTGCCTTGCACCCGTGGCCGAGCCCTCCTGTGTTCCGCCCATGCCCAGCCTCCTGACCACTGAGGACCTGCTCCACGCAGACCTCTGCCGTACCACTTGGCTACAGCTTCAAAACTCACCAAAAGGGAGAACCTTCTCAACCCACGAGCGTGTGCTTCAGGGGCGCCAGGCAGGCTGTGTGAAGCGACGGGTGAAGGCCAGCGGGAGTGCGAGGCCCGACGCGGGCTCGATGACGTAAAGCATGTCGGCGTCGGACTCGGCGATGAGCCAGCGACCATCGGGCGACCAGTCGAACGCACCGTAGCCGTGCCCCGGAGGCGACCCCGTCCGTTCATTCGAGGCGTCCGGTTGCATCAGCCAGATCTGGCCGGCATTGCCGTACGCGATCACATCGGCCGTGGGTGACCAGCGGGGGCGCACGCCGGCAATCGGTGTTCCGTTGGGCCGTTGCAATGTGTCGATCGCCCCAGTCGAGACATGCAGCACCCGGACGAGTAGATCGTAGCAACACTCTGGCGTGCGAGTGAATGCCAGCCGCGTGCCGTCCGAGGATGGCGACGGTTGCAAGTCGCCGTAATAGCCGTCGGCGAGAGGGCCCACCCGTTCGGGACCAGAACCGTCGGGATGCACGCGCCAGATCTCCGCGCGTCGCCCCGGCAGTGTGCCTGCGAAGTAAATCCAGGAGCCGTCTACAGAGTACTGCGGGAAGTATTCCGCCAGGAATCCGGCGGTGGAATCGATGAGTCGGCGCGCGCCCGAGGAGTCGAGCAGGACGAGATGGCCATTGTCACCAGGGAATGGGCCGGGATCCTGCATCACTAAAGTCCCCCCCGAGGGAGCCCAATCCGGCTGCGGGTTGGCGTAATATGGCAGGGCGACGGATCGGTACCCTGAACCGTCCAGGTTGAACACGACGAGCCTGGCGGTGTCGGGTCCCGACACGCGGCCTAGCAACGCCGCTACCGTTCCGCGAGGCACAACGCTGAGCCACCCCACACCGGTTCGACCGCCGCTGGTCGCAGTAATGGTCGCCCGCCCAATCGTGCGGCCTGTGAGGCTGTCCCCGCTAATCGCTACTTCCGCTGATGAGGTATAGGTGACGGGTTCGCCTCGCGGGTTGCCCCAGCGATCTATCGTCGAGCCTCGCAGCCGGAACCCGCCGTCTACGTAGACGACCGTGTCCACCGGCAGCACGACGGCGCCCGCCGCGGCTCCTGGGAGTACCATGTACCGGGCGACCGCGTCGATCGCGAGCGTCGGAACGTGTACGATGACTGAGTCCGCGCCGGCGTAGCCTCCCAGCGTGACTCTGACGCTGACCCGGCCGTGAGCGTCCGTCGTGTCCGTAGCTGTGGACGCATAGGTGTGAAGCCGGAGGCCATTGGGCGTGATACTGTATTCCCCGACGTAGACGAACTGCACAAGGACCCCGGCCATGGGCCGGCCGGACGTACTCGCCACCTGAACGACGAGCGGACTGGGGAGCTCAGTCGAGGCTGTATCGCTCACACGATCGCCCGACACGATGCGCACGCCTCCGGGAAGACCGGTTGTGTCGCTGCATGCGCCGGTGACGCTCAAGAGCGCGACGACCACTAAGGCGGAAAGCGAAAGCGGGCGGCCACTTCGCATCATGACAACTTACGCGGCCGGAGCAGCCCCGTTGTCCGGTCTCTGTCGCGTACATGCAACACCGGGTTGACGAGGACTGGCGTGACAGGTGACGTTCACGACAATGAGGCCTCGTTATTTTGCCTCGCTAGTCGCCATCGGGCTTGCGTCCCTTGCCGCGGCGTGCGACTCCGTCAGCGGTCCGGGCGCAGGGTCGGGACTCATCATTCGCGGCGAGCCGGCGCTCGAAGACACCGTAACGGCGAATGCTCGAATCGTCGTGGAAGTGTCCCGCTTGCGTCTCAATCACCCAGCGCGCATGCAAGTCGAATTCCGGTATGGTCAGGTGACGTCTGCGGAGTCCGGGCTTTGCTGCACGTACTACGTCAGGCCGGCCGATACCACGGACGCGAATGGCCGGGCCGAAGCCTTGCTGGTCCACGGAACGGCGGCGGGAGCCCAGTACCTGGTGGTCACAGCGCGCGCGCTCGGTCAGGCGACGGCGTTCACCTCCGATTCGGTTATCGTCCGCACGACCCCCGGCCAGCCCGCCAGAATTCTTATCGCCCCACGGGACACGGCGCTTTTTCAGGGGGA
Organism: Gemmatimonadota bacterium; assembly: GCA_041485045.1. Classification (GTDB taxonomy): domain Bacteria; phylum Gemmatimonadota; class Gemmatimonadetes; order Gemmatimonadales; family GWC2-71-9; genus DASTHG01. The sequence continues at coordinate 5,607 of JBGPIW010000112.1, forward strand.
CACCGATCCGCTCGCCCTGGCCGCGGCTGACCGCTACGGGAACCGCCGCACGGAGATCGTTCAACTCACCGCCGCCACGGCAGGAGTGTCGGTGTCGGCGAACGTGGTGCGTGCCGATTCGGGACCGAGCCGTCAGATGGTGCGCGCCCAGCTCGGCGCCATCAGGGACTCCGCCTGGCTCAGTATCGTGCCTCGCGGTGAGCTCGCTGTCGGCATCAGTGCCCAGTACCTGGGCCAGAGTGGTGATCTCGCGGTCGTCCAGCTCGATGGCTCCGGTCTACGCTCCGCGCTCGTGACCTCGCAGCCGGGGGATTACGGTGCCCAAGCGGCTGCGATGAACGTGCGTTGGGATCCCACGGGGACGCGACTCGTCTACGACCGGTTCGAGACGACCGGCCGGTTGTTCATCGGAGACCTCGCCGGCGTGGCCCACCCGCTGATCTATCCATCTCCCTTCAGCGACGAGTTTCATCCCGACTTCTCGCCCGATGGGGCGTGGGTCTACTTCGCCGCGCGTTCGCCAGGACTGCCTGCATCCTCGGTGTGGCGCGTGCATCCCGACGGGACGGCCCTCGAGCAAGCGCCATTCGGGCCGGACGGCTCGGAGAGCCGCCCCGCGGTGTCTCCTGACGGCCAGTGGTTGGCGTATTCGAGCGACGGCTTCATTCACGTGCGGAGTCTCGTCACCGGCGCCCGCACTCCGCTGCACGTTCCGGGGACCGCTCCGCGGTGGTCCCCCGCCGGCGATGCCATCGCATACGTCGTCAGCGCCGACTACGCCGGCTATTCCGGTCCGTTGCGGATCGTGAGCCCCGATGGCAACAACGATCGACTGCTCGTCACGGACGAAGCGTACGTGCCCGGACTGGATTGGACGCCGGACGGCAAGTACATCGTCGCGAAGACCGGCAACTACGGGCTGCTCGAGCTTATCGTGGTGGCCAGCGGTGAAACGATTCCGCTGCCCTATAGCGGGCGCCTGTTCACCCCCGCCTGGCGGCCGAATTAGGGCTCTAAGCCCCTCCCATCAATGCAGCGGTAGTCCCGGTTCGATCGCAGGAGGCGCAACTCGTTGCAGGATTGCGAGCTGCAAAGCGTCGAGTCGTGGCACAGATTGTGTACTTGCTATGTTAAGTGATTGCCGCCATACTTATGGTTGGTAAACACCGTTAGTTACCCACCTTGTTGTGACTCACGGGCAACACAGCGGTTCGATGCCCACTGGTCGGCCGCCCTTTCCTGCTTTGCAGCTCACGTACCAATTCTCTTTCGAAGGATTGTTCATTGCCTAGTCTCCGTGGCGCATTCGCAGTCGCCGCCGCAGCGTTCCTGCTGCAGGCCCCCTGCGCCGCCCAAGCCATGTCGCACCCCCGCGACCAGGTCGCGCTCGACGCCGTGACCAGCGGGATCATCAATCTGCCAATTACGACCACCTCGGCCGACGCGCGGAATCACTTCCTCATGGGCCAGCGCGAGCTGGACCTGGGACAGGTGTTCGACGCGAACGGCCATTTCAAGGCGGCCGTGGCGGCCGACTCGAACTTTGCCCTCGCCTACTTGAACGTCGCCAACACGGGCAACTCGTTCGCGGAATTCCGGACCAACCTCGAGCTCGCCGAGCGGCACGCCGCCGGTGCCTC
>JBGPIW010000113.1:0-7232 GCA_041485045.1 Gemmatimonadota bacterium
AACGGCGGTGGGCATCACAACCACTCGCTGTTCTGGACCAGCATGGCCCCCAAAGCGGGGGGCGAGCCGAGCGGCAAACTCGCCGAGGCGATCGACAAGGCCCTCGGCGGCTTCGCGAAGCTCAAGGAGGCGGTGACCGCCGCCGCGACAACGCGGTTCGGCAGCGGCTGGGCGTGGCTGGCGCTGCGCGGCGGGAATCTGGAAGTGTACTCCACCGCCAACCAGGACAGCCCGTTGATGGACGGGAAGACTCCGCTGCTCGGGCTCGACGTGTGGGAGCATGCGTACTACTTGAAGTACCAGAACCGGCGGCCGGACTATGTCACCGCGTGGTGGAACGTGGTGAACTGGGCGGAAGTCGGGAAGCGATTCGAAGCCGCGAAATAGAGTTCGGCCCCGCCGAGCCGCGTTACGTCAGCGGCTCGGCGCTGACCGCCGCCGTGCCATCTCCATCGTAGCGGACCACCACGCGCCAAGGGCGGCAGCACACCTGGCAGTCCTCCACGTACTCCTGCAAGGAACCGCCGCCCGGGTCCAGGGCGATGGTGTTCGGCTCCCCGCAGTGCGGACAGGCGACCGCGGCTTCTCCATCCGCGGTGCCGTCTCCCAGAGGAAATTCGTCGTCCAACGGATCAGGCAGATCGAGCATCACCGCTGTCGTGTCGCGCGCTTACCGATGCGCATAGTTGGTGGTCTTCCCGGCGCGATCCCACGCCACCACGTTGTAGGGCTCCGCTCCGGGCCCTTCCATGCCGGGCGAGCCGGTCACCATCCCCGGGACCGCTAGCCCCACGAGCGCGGGATGCTCCGCGAGGAGCTTCTGGATCAGGTCCGCGGGAACATGTCCTTCGATCACATAGTTGCCGACGCGCGCCGTATGGCAGGAGCCGAGTCGGAACGGGACCCCGAGGCTCCCCCGTACCCCCGACATGTCGTCGGTATCGTGCGCCACGACCGTAAAGCCGGCGGCCCGGAGGTGGGCGATCCACTTTCCGCAGCAACCACAAGTCGGGCTCTTGTAGACGGTGACTATGGGGACCGCAGCGGCGGGGGCGCGCGTGAGGGCAGCGGCCGTCAGGACGGTGATCGCCGCACCACCCATCGTGGTCAGCCGTCGCACCGTCGGGTTAAACGTCATGGCAAGCCTCCTCGGTGTCGTGGACCCTGCTTTCGGTCGCACCAAACCTATACGACGCGAGTGAAGAAAGCATGATTGCCCGGGTGAACACGACCGGGAGCGGCCGAACGGGGTCACGGACCCGCGGAGCGCAGGGCAATCGCGTCGAAGCGAAAGGTCAAGCGATCGGCGACATGGACCAGACCGCCAGGCCCGCCATGGTAGGGGTGAATCCCGAAACTGGTCTGCTTCACGCTAAAGGTGCCGCTGGCTCTGAGTGAATCGGGCCCGGGCGCCACCCGCACGTCCACCGAGACCTCCCGCGTCTGGCCCACGAGCGTCAGGTTGCCCCGCACGCGGAACCCACCGGGAATCGGCTCCACGGCGTGCGAGACGAACCGGATCTCGTGGTAGTGGGCCACATCGAGTACGTCGCTGCGCATCGCGGCCGTCACCTTGCGGATCTCCGCGGTGTCGGGCGGGGTGGTCACCTCGAGACTGTCCGCCAAAGCCACGATCTCGACCTCCGACTTGGCCGGGGCCGCCGGATCATAGGTGACGTGCCCGCGAATCGCATTGGCGCGGACGATGTGGTCGTGTCCGACGAAGGAGAAGAACCCGGTTCGGAAGACGGACACCTCGAACTGGCTGTGCGGGGAGAGCACGTACGTCGCGGCCGCCGGTGTCTGCGCGGCGGCCGTGCCGCCGAGGAGCAGGAAAGCGACGCTGCAGGCCTTCATACGCGGACCGGCCGCTCGTAGGGCACGATGTGCTCCCACTCGCTGGCATCGGAGCGCGCAACGACAGCGACTACCGGATCCGTCGTGCTCAGATTGAACACTTCGTGTGGGACACCGGGCTCGATGAAGATGAAGTCGCCGCCCGCATTCTCCACACTCCGACTCAGCCCCGGCCCATACTCGTGCCGCACCCGCCCTTCCAGGATGTACAGCATCACCTCGAACCCGACGTGGACGTGGGCGCGGGCCACCCCACCGGGCGGGATCGTGGCGACGTTCATCGACAACGCCCGGGCGTCGACGTTCTTCGCCGACAGCCCCGTTTTGTAGTGGATCCCGTTCCAGTCGCGGCACAGCGCGCTCCCCCGGATTACGGAGATCCCATCGTCCCCTTCGACATTGCGTTTCAGATTTTGGTCCATGTGTCCTCCTACCCCAGCGTAACAGAGTCAGTTCGGGTCACCCGTGGTCGATTGGCGCGCCAGCCGACCCCGCCACCTCCGACGAGGTGGGAGGCGGCGGGACTTGAACGCCCAGCCAGCTGGCCACGAACGGGAGCGCCCACCCTTGTACCAGCGCCGAGACGAGCACGACGAAGAACACGACGTCGAACAGCACCTCGCCCCGCGGGAACCCGACCATCGGTGGGAAGGTGGCCAGGATGATCGGGACCGCTCCGCGCAGCCCGACCCAGGCGACGAACGCCAGCTCGCGCACGCTGAACCGGAACGGGAACAGGGCGATGGCCACCGCCAGCGGGCGCGCCAGGAAGATGAGCACGCCCGTGATCAGCAACCCCTGCCCCGCCACGTGGCCGAGCCGGCTGGGAAAGCAGAGCAGGCCCAGCATGATGAACATGGCGATCTGACAGAGCCAGGCGAACCCGTCGTGAAACAGGAGAATGCCGCGCTGATACACCACGCGGCGAGATCCCAGCACGAGACCGGCCAGATAGACGGCGAGGAAGCCGCTGCCCCCGAGGGATGCGGCGAGTCCATACGTCAGCAGGGCCGAGCCGCCGGCCAGGACTGGATAGAGTCCTGCGGTGCCGAGGTTGATCCGATTGAGGAGGACGCCGGTTCCGTATGCGACGGCGATCCCGATCACCGCACCGATGGCCATCTCGCGCACGAAGAGCCAGACGAGGCCGACGCCGAGCGTCCGCTCTCCGACCAGCACTGCGAGGAGGCCCAAGGTGAGGAACACGGCCATGGGATCGTTGATGCCGCTCTCGATCTCCAACGTGCCCGCGAGACGCGGGCGTAGGCTCACCCCGCGCTGGCGCAGCACGGCGAAGACCGCGGCGGCGTCCGTGGACCCGACGATGCTCCCCAGGAGCAGGCCCTCCAGCAGGCGGAGGTGGAGCAGCGCGACCGCCACAAGACCCACGACAGCCGCCGTGACGACGACGCCCACCGTTGCCAGGGACAGCGCGGGCCACCCGGCGCTCCGCAAGCTGTCGGGCGGTGTCCGCAGGCCCCCGTCGAACAGAATGATGACGAGGGCGATCGTGCCCAGCGCGTTGGCGAAGTGGTAGTCCTCGAACGGGATGCCACCCAGGCCCTCGGATCCGGCGAGCATGCCGACGAGCAGGAACAGCACCAGCACCGGGATACCGAACCGGGTGGCGAGTTTGCTGGCGGCGATACTGGCGACGAGCAGGATCCCGCCGACCAGCAGTAGCGTCTCGACGCTCCACATGGCGGCCGCTCCGGTTCACTCCAGGCGGAGGCGGTAGCCCACGCCGGCCTCCGTCTGGAGGTAGCGGGGTCGAGTCGGGTCCTGCTCGAGTTTATGCCGGAGCTGGGCCATATACACGCGCAGGTAATGCGTGTGCTCCACCGCGTTGGGGCCCCACACCTCGTTCAGCAGCTGGCGGTGGGTCACCACCTTTCCCGCATCGCGCACGAGCGCGGTCAGCAGCTTGTACTCGGTCGGGGTCAGGTGGACTTCGGCGCCGCCCGCGAATACCCGGCGGGCCGCGAGATCGACCCGCAGCTCGCCCACCGAGAATACGGGCTCCTCCGGGGCCGCGGCCCGCGCGGCGTGCCGCAGCGCGACGCGCAACCGGGCCAGGAGCTCGTCGGTGCCGAACGGCTTGGTGAGGTAGTCGTCGGCGCCGGCGTCGAGGGCGGCCACCTTGTCCTGCTCCTTACCGCGCGCCGAGATCACGACGATCGGGGTGGCCGACCACTCACGAATGCGCCGGGCCAGATCGATGCCGTCGCCATCGGGGAGGCCGAGGTCGAGCAGGATGACATCGGGACTCCGGGCGGTGGCCTGCGCCATTCCTTCGCGAGAGGTGGTGGCCTCTACCAGCCGGTAGTCGTGGCTTTCCAGCGCCGCCCGAAGGAAGCGACGCATCTGAGGCTCGTCTTCGATCAGCAGCACCAGCGGGGCGACTTCGGCCATGCGGCGAAGCTAGCCCGTCCGCGCGGACCCCGCTCCTTCGGCGCGCATGGCACGCACGCGCTCGACCGCGATCGCCACCTGTCCCGCGAACGCCTCGAGCACCTGGCGCACGACCGGTTCGCGAAAGCGCCCTAGCTCGTCCGGCTGGACCGCGAGCACCCCGTGGCGCCCGCTGGCGCCGACCAACGGTACGAATAACACGGGCACCTCGGGAAAGTTCGCGGTGCCGTTTCCGGCCGGCTGCCATAGGTCAAAACTCCACTGCGCCGTCGCCTGCGCGTGCTCGTCCAGCGCGAAGCCGGCCATCGCGCCCGCCGGCGGCGCCAAATGTCCGGCGGCATCCCGCAGCAGGATCTGCACCTGCGCCGAGAACGCCTCACGCCCATGCCGGACGATGACGTCAGCGAGGGTACCCACGTCGGTCGCGGTGAGCAGCTCATGACTCATGGCGTACAACGTCGCCGTGCGCCGCTCGCGCTCGAGTGCCGCGTCCGCGTGCTCCCGCAGGCGGCTCGCCACCGTGCTGATCGCCAGCGCGGTCACGAGCATCACCCCGAACGTGAGCACGTAATGCAGGTCGGCGACCGCGAACGTGAATCGCGGCGGCACAAAGAAGAAATCGAACAGCGCGATGCTCAGGAACGCCGCGAACATCGAAGGCCCACGGCCGAACCGCGACGCGACCAGTCCCACGGCGAGCAGGAACAACATCGCGACGTCGGTCACGGAGAGCAGCGCCAGGATCAGGGTGCCGAGTGCGGTGCACGCGGCCATGATGAGCACGACCCATCCGTACGCTTTCATGCGCTCTCCTTGGCTTCCGCCAATACCGGAATGGCCGACCCGCCCGTGACCGGCAACGTGAAGCGGAATACAGCTCCCCCGCCGGGACGGTTCTCCGCCCAGATACGGCCCCCGTGCGCCGTGACGATCCCGCGGCAGATGGTCAGCCCCAACCCGATGCCGCCCTGCGTCCCGGCGCCGGCCGCGCGGTAGAACTTGTCGAAAATCCGTCCCTCCTCGCCCGGCGGCAGGCCCGGGCCGCGATCCGCCACATCGACGCGAACGGATCCGGCCGTCGCCACGGCGGAGATCTCGATCGGGGTATCGGGCGGCGTGTACTTCACCGCGTTCTCGAGCAGATTGACGAACACCTGCTCCATGAGCACGGCATCCAGCGCTACGAGCGGCAGATCGGGCGGCAGGGTCACGGTCACCGGGTGGCCCCGCAGCCGATCGTCGAGGCGGATCAATGCCACGCCGACGACCTCCTCCAGCGGCTGCAGCTCCTTCTGGACTTCGAGCGCTCCGCTCTCGACCCGGATCATGTCGAGGAGGTTGCCGATCAACCGGTTCATCCGCTGCGCTTCCTCGAGGATCGTCTGCAGCAGGTCGCGACGCGCCGCCGAAGAGAGCGCGCTCTGCTCTTCGAGCAGCGAGCTCGCGGAACCGGTGATCGCACCCAGCGGCGTGCGCAAGTCATGGGACAACGACGACAGCAGCGCCGTGCGCAGCCGCTCGGCCTCGATCTCGAGCTGCTCGTGTTGCGCCCGCTCGGCAAGCATTGCCCGCTCCAGCGCCAGCGCCGCCTGCCCTGCGAAAGTCTCGATCAGACGCTGCAGCGTGGGATCCTCGAAACGCGCGGGATCGCCGGGGCGCAGGCCGACCACGCCAATCGTACTCCCCGACGCGACGAGCGGCAGGTAGAACGCCTGCGAGGCCGGCAGCGTGTCGGTGCCGATCCCCGCGACGTGACTGCGCACCAGCACCCAGTGCGCGACGCTCAGCTCCTTCTCGTCCATCGGATACGCCGCCGGGACGCCCACCGGTACCTCGAGTCGGTCGCCGGCGCCCGGGAACAGGAACTGCACGCGGGCATCGAAGGTGTCCTGCAGGTGGCGCGAGGCCACGCGGGCCAGCTCCACGAACCCGCGCGTCGCGGCCAGCTCGCGGCTCATCGCGTACAGGGCACCCGTCCGCCGCTCGCGCAGGCGGGCGGTCTCCGCCTGCTCTCGGATGCGCAGGGTAAGGCCGCTGATGACCAGCGCGATCGCCAGCATCACGATGAACGTCAGGGCGTAGCGGAAGTCGCTGAACGCGAACGTGTAGCGCGGCGGCACGAAGAAAAAGTCGAACACCGCGATGCTCAGAAACGCGCTGAAAATGGATGGACCGCGACCGAAGCGGGACGCCACGATGCCGGCGCCGAGCAGATAGACCATCGCCACATCGGTGACGGAGAGGGACTGGAAGACGGCCGCCCCCAGCACCGTGCAGACGCCCACGACCGTCCCCGCCCACAAATAGTCTCGCCACCCCGCCCGCTGCCCCACCACGCGCCGCCGTAGCGCTTGCCCCTCTTCCGCGTCGCCCGTAATGACATAGACGTCGATGTCACCCGAGCCGCGCACCAGGTGATCGAGCAGCGACCCGAAGATCTTGTCGCGCCAGCGCCCATGCGTCGGCTTGCCCGCAACGATCTTGGTGACATTGTGGGCCCGGGCGTAGGCCAGCACTTCGTCCGCCACACTGTGCCCGCTCAATGTGGTGGCCTGGGCCCCGAGCTCCTGCGCGAGCTGCAGGTTCTGCACGAGCGCTTCGCGATCTGGCGCGGAGATCGCCTGTCCCGGAGTCTCGACGCACAGCACGACCCAATCGCACTTCAGGCTCGTCGCCATGCGCTTGCCGGCCCGGATCAGCCGCGCGCCGGCCGGATTCGGCCCGATGCACACCAGGATGCGCTCGCCCGCGGGCCAGGTCTCCCGGATACCGTGCTCCTGCATGTAGCCGCGCATCTGCGCGTCCACTCGCTCGGCCGTGCGGCGCAGCGCCAGCTCCCGCAAGGCGATCAGGTTGCCCTTGCGGAAGAACTGGTCGATCGCCCGGGCCGCCTGTTCGGGTACGTAGACCTTGCCCTCCTGGAGGCGCTTGAGCAGATCGTCGGCCGAGAGGTCCGCCAGCTC
>JBGPIW010000114.1:0-7232 GCA_041485045.1 Gemmatimonadota bacterium
CGAAGCGCTGGTGGACGCGCTGCGCCTGTCGCGCGGCATGACGTACAAGGCCGCGGTGGCCGGGCTGAATCTGGGCGGCGGCAAGAGCGTGATCATCGGCGACAACAAGACCATCCGGCGCGAGCCGATCTTCCGCGCCCACGGGCGGCACGTGGAGTCGCTGGGCGGGCGGTACATCACCGCCGAGGACGTGGGGACCTCGACCGCGGACATGGAGTTCATCCGCGCCGAGACCGAGCACGTCACCGGGTTGCTCGGCAAGTCGGGAGATCCGTCGCCCGTCACCGCCTACGGCGTGTACCGCGGCATGAAGGCGTGCGCCCAGGTGCGGTACGGCTCCGACAGCCTCAGCGGGAAGCGGGTGGTGGTGCAGGGGTGCGGCCACGTGGGCTATTCCCTCTGCAAGCTGCTGTTCGAAGAAGGCGCCACGCTGTTCGTCGCCGACATCGACCCCGTGCGGGTGAAGACGGCGGTCCAGGATTTCAAGGCCGTCGCGTTGACCGACGAAGAGGTGTACCGGCAGGCCGCCGACATCTTTGCGCCCTGCGCGCTCGGCGCGGTGATCAACGACACCACCTTGCCGCAGTTCAAAGTGGACATCGTCGCGGGCGCGGCGAACAACCAGCTCGCCGAGAACCGCCACGGACAGCTGGTGGAGGCGCGGGGGATCCTCTACGCCCCGGACTATGTGATCAACGGCGGCGGACTGATCAACGTGAACGCCGAGCTCCACGGCTGGTCGCTCGAACGGGCGCGCAACAAGGCGGGCGAGATCTACGAAACGATCCTGCAGGTGTTCGACATCGCGAAAACCGAGCGCATCCCGAGTTACCAGGCCGCCGACCGCCTGGCCGAGCAGCGCATTGCAATGGTGGCCAGCGTGCGGCAGAACTTTGTCTGAGCAGGTGTACGTCGGCGCCGATCATGCGGGCTTCGAGCTGAAGCAGAAGCTCGTGGGCGAGCTGCGCCGCCTGGGCTACGAGCCGGTGGACGTCGGCCCCCAGACCCTCGACCCCACCGACGACTTTCCCGATTACGCGCGACCCGTGGCCGAAGCGGTCAGCACCGGGAAGGCGTCGCGCGGCGTCCTGACCTGCGGCACCGGACTCGGCATGGGCTACGTCGCCAACCGTTACCCCCATGTGCGCGCCGCGGTGGTGTGGAGTCCCGAGATCGCCGAGCTGTCGCGCAAGCACAACGACGCGAACGTGCTCGTGCTGCCGTCCCGCTTCATGAGCGACGACGAGAGCCTCGACATTCTGCGCCGCTGGCTCAGCACCCCGTTCGAGGGCGGCCGGCATGAGCGCCGCGTGGAGAAAATCGACCCGTGACCCTCGCCGACCGGCTCGTCCCCCTCGCCCAGTCCGATCCCACGATCGCCGGTCTGATTCGGCGTGAAGTGGATCGCCAGGAGCATGGGCTGGAGCTCATCGCCAGCGAGAACTTCGTGTCCGTCGCGGTGCTCGAAGCCATGGGCACCGCCCTCACCAACAAGTATGCCGAGGGGGTACCGCGAAAGCGCTACTACGGCGGCTGCGAGGTGGTGGACGAAGTGGAGCAGCTGGCGATCGACCGCGCCAAGGCGTTGTTCGGCGCGGCGCACGCGAACGTGCAGCCGCACTCGGGTGCGCAGGCCAACATGGCCGCCTACCTGGCGGTGTTGAAGCCGGGCGAGACGCTGATGGGGCTCGCGCTGCCGCATGGCGGCCACCTGACGCACGGATCCCCGGTGAACTTCTCGGGGACGCTGTTTCGCGCCGTGGCCTACGGAGTGCGGGAAGAGACGGGACGCATCGACTACGACGAGGTGCGGATCACGGCGCAGACCGAACGGCCGCGGCTGCTGATCGCGGGCGGCAGCGCCTATGCGCGCGTCATCGATTTCGCGGCGCTGCGGTCCATCGCCGACGAGATCGGCGCGACGTTCCTCGTCGACATGTCGCATTTCGCCGGGCTCGTGGCCGGCGGCGCGCATCCCTCGCCCGTGCCGCACGCGCAGATCGTCACTACCACCACCCACAAGACGCTGCGCGGCCCGCGCGGGGGGATGATCCTCTGCACGGCCGAGCTCGCCAAGGCGGTGGACAAGTGGGTCTTTCCCGGGACGCAGGGGGGACCGCTCGAGCACGTCATCGCGGCGAAGGCGGTGGCCCTGAGTGAAGCGGCCCGGCCGGAGTTCAAGACGTATGCGGCGCAGGTGGTGAAGAACGCGCAGGCGCTGGCGCAGGCACTGGTGGGGCGCGGCTACGCGATCGTCTCGGGCGGCACCGACACGCACCTGATGCTCGTGGATCTGCGACCCAAGGGGCTCTCCGGGAAGGACGCCGAGCAGCTGCTGGATCGGGCCGGGATCACCGTGAACAAGAACACGATTCCGGGAGATCCCCAGTCGCCCTTCGTGACGAGCGGCGTCCGCCTGGGGACGCCGGCGGTCACGACCCGCGGGTTTCGCGAGTCCGAGATGGTGCGGGTGGCCGAGCTGATCGACGAGGTGCTGACCCACAAGGATGACGCGACGCTGTCGCGGGTGAAGGGCGAGGTGCGAGCGCTGACCGATGCGTATCCCTTGTACGCCGGGCGCACCAGCGAGGTGGGGGCGGTCGGCCGGACGCGATGACCGGCCCGACCATGACTTCTCTCGATCTCGCTCTCGTCGGAAACGGCACGATCGGCGCCCTCATCGACCCGGTGGGCGAGATCGTCTGGGCTTGCCTCCCGCGCTTCGACGGCGACCCGACCTTCTGCTCGCTGCTGCAGCCGCGCACGCCTCGCCCGGCATTCGGGTTCTTCGGCGTGGATGTGATCGACGCCGCGGGCCACGAGCAGGAATACCTCGCCAATACGCCGATCCTGGTGACGCGGCTGCACGACCGACAGGGCGGCGCGGTCGAGATCACCGACTGCGCACCACGCTTCCGCCAGTACGGGCGGATGTTCTGCCCCATGACCCTGGTACGGCAGATCCGCCGCGTCGCCGGTAACCCCAGAGTGCGTGTGCGGCTGCGCCCCGCCCACCACGGCGGCGCCGAGGCGATGTCCACCACCTGCGGCAGCAACCACATCCGCTACGTCGGCACCGACCTCGTGCTGCGGCTCACGACCGACGCCTCCGTCACCGCCATCGGCGAGGAGAACCCCTTCTTTCTCGAGGACACGATCACCCTGTTGCTCGGCCCGGACGAGACGGTACAGGGTTCGGTCGCGGACGTGGGGCGCCGCTTTCTCGAGGAGACGGTCGCTTACTGGCGCGAATGGGTGCGCTACCTCGGCATCCCGTTCGAATGGCAGGATGCGGTCATCCGCGCGGCCATCACGCTCAAGCTCAACGCATTCGAAGACTCCGGCGCGGTGATCGCCGCCGTGACGACTTCCATCCCCGAAGCGGCGGGCACCGGACGGACCTGGGACTACCGCTACTGCTGGCTGCGCGACGCCTACTTCGTCGTCAACGCCCTCAACCGCCTCGGCGCGACCCGCACGATGGAGCGCTACCTGAGCTACATCGTCAACGTCGTCGCCGGCGCACCCGACGGCCGGCTCCAACCGGTGTACGGCATCAGTGGCCGCCCGGTGCCGGAGGAGCGAACGGTCAGCTCGTTGGCGGGTTACCGGGGCATGGGTCCCGTGCGATTCGGCAACCAGGCCGCCCAACAGGTGCAGCACGACGTCTATGGCTCGGCGATCCTGGCCGCGACCCACGTGTTCTTCGACCGCCGCCTGGCCCATCGCGGTGACCCGGTGTTGTTCGCCCGGCTGGAGGCGCTGGGGGAGCGGGCCGCGAGCCTCTTCGACCAACCGGACGCCGGACTCTGGGAGCTGCGCGGCACGGCGCGGGTGCACACCTTCTCGAGCGTGATGTGCTGGGCCGGGTGCGACCGGCTGGCGCGCATCGCGGCCCACCTCGGCCTCGCCGAACGGGCCGCCTACTGGGCGGCCCACGCGGCGCGCATCCACGACGTCGTGTGCCGCCGCTCCTGGAACCCCAAACTCCAAAGCTTCGTGGCCGTGATGGACGGCGAGACCCTCGACGCCAGTCTGCTGCGGCTGCACGAAATCGGCTTTCTCGCGGCCGACGACCCTCGCTTCGCCGGCACCGTCGGGGCCATCGAGCGCGAGCTGCGTCACGGCGACTTCATCTTCCGCTACGTCGAAGCGGACGACTTCGGCAAGCCCGAAAACGCCTTCCTCGTGTGCACCTTCTGGTACATCAACGCCCTGGCCGCCCTGGGGCGCCGGGATGAGGCGCGCGCCCTCTTCGAGAACCTCCTGGCCTGCCGCAACCAGCACGGGCTCCTGGCCGAGCATATCGATCCCCGGACGCGGGAGCAGTGGGGGAATTTCGTGCAGACCTACAGCATGGTCGGGATCATCGGATCGGCAGTCCGCCTCTCGAAACGGTGGGACCAGGCGTTCTAAAAGCGTTATCTTCCTGCCCATGGCGGACTCGGGCTCCCATCGCTCCTCGCGTGGCTCCGGCACGGTGCATCTGGCCGACGAGCTGGAGGTGTATTTCAACGAGGTCGCGCACGGCCGGCCGGTCGGCTTCGTGGCCTCCCCCAAGTGGAAACCCCCCACCGACGTGTACGAGACCGAGACCGACATCGTGGTCCATATGGACGTCGCGGGCATGCGGCCCGAGGATTTCACCGTGGAATACGCCGAAGGCGTGCTCACGATCACCGGGGAGCGGCCCGCCCGGGGCGAGGGCAAACGCCACTATCACGCCATGGAAGTGCAGATCGGCCCGTTCGAGCGGCGCCTGCGGCTCCCGGTGCCGGTCGATCCCACGAGTCTGCGCGCAACCTACGACCAGGGATTCCTCGAGGTCCACCTCACCAAGCTGCCGCCCCGGCTATCCGGTTCGCACACCGTGAAGGTGACCTGAGGTGGAACGCCTCCCGATCCTGCCGCTCGGCAAGCTCGTCGTGTATCCCCATGTCGTGTTGCCGCTCTCCATCAGCGATCCCCGGGCGGTCCAGCTGCTCGACGAGGTGGTGCAGGGCGACAAACGACTGCTGCTCGGCGTCGTGCGACCGCGCGACAACCGGGACCCCGACGAGGGCCCGGTAATGCATGCCGACCAGGAAGACCTGTACGAGATCGGCACCCTCGGGCTCGTCGTCCGGATGCTGAAGCTGGTGGACGGGACGATGCGCGTCATGATCCAGGGGGTCGAGCGCGTCACGCTGCAGCAGCCGGAGCCCTATGGGGGATATCTCGTCGCGGCGTTCGAAACGCTCGCCACACCGGGCGCCGAGGATCCTCGGGTCGAGCCGTTGAAGCGCAACGTCGTCGCCCAGTTCGGCCGCGTGATCGACCTCGCCCCCTATCTGAACGACGAGCTGCACGAGGTGCTGGAAGGGATCAGCGACCCGGGCAAGCTCGCCGATTTCGTCGCGGCGAACCTCGATCTCGCGCTCCCCGCGCGGGTCGAGCTGCTGTCGCTGGGCGACATCCCACGGCGCCTCGAGCGGCTCGCCGAGCTGCTCGCTGAGGAGCTGCAGGTGCTCGAGGTGGGCAGTCAGATCCAGGAGAAGGTCAGGGCCAAGCTGGACGAGCACCAGCGCGAGTACGTGCTGCGCGAGCAGATGCGGGTGATCCGCCAGGAGCTCGGGGAGGACTCGAGTGACGACGATCTCGCCGACCTGATCGCGAAGCTCGACGCCGCCGGCGTATCGCCGGAGGCGCGCCGGGTGGCGGACCGCGAGCTGCGGCGTCTGAAGCAAATGTCGCCGCAGTCCGCCGAGTACCACGTGGCCCGTACCTACCTCGAGGTGATCGGGGCGCTCCCGTGGGAGCGGACCTCGCCCGACCGGCTGGATCTGAAGGCGGCGCGCGAGGTACTGGACCGCGATCACTACGACCTGGCCCCGATCAAGGATCGCATCCTCGAGCACCTCGCCGTACGCACCCTGAATCCCGACGCGCACGGCAGCATCCTCTGCTTCGTCGGGCCCCCCGGGGTGGGGAAGACGTCGCTGGGCCAGAGCATCGCCGAAGCGCTGGGACGGAAGTTCGTGCGCGTCTCGGTGGGCGGCGTGCGGGACGAGGCCGAGATCCGCGGCCACCGCCGGACCTACGTCGGGGCGATCCCGGGCCGAATCTTGCATGCGCTGGAGCGCTGTGAGACGCGCAACCCGGTCTTGATGCTGGACGAGGTGGACAAGATGGGGTCCGACGTTCGCGGCGATCCGACCGCCGCCCTGCTCGAGGTGCTCGACCCGGCCCAGAACCATGCGTTCGTGGACCACTATCTGGAGCTGCCCTTCGATCTTTCGGGCGTGCTCTTCATCGCCACCGCCAATAGTCTCGCCCAGATCCCCGATCCACTGCTCGATCGCATGGAGGTGCTGACGCTCGCGGGGTACACCCCCGCCGAGAAGCTGGCGATCGCCAAGCGCTACCTCCTGCCGCGCCAGCTCAAGGAAACCGGCCTCCTGGCCGACCTCGCGAGCGTGGCCGACAGCGCGCTGGAGCGGCTCATCGCCGAATACACCCGCGAGGCTGGCGTCCGCCAGCTCGAGCGCGAGATCCAGGGCGTGCTGCGCAAGGCGGCGCGGCAGGTCGTCGAGGACGGCCGGGCGGCGGTCAAGGTGACCGGCAAGTCGCTCGAGGAGTTCGCGGGTCAGCCGAAGGTGATGAACGAAGTTGCGGGCCGCGCGCCCGAGATGGGGGTCGCCACGGGGCTCGCGTGGACCCCGGCCGGTGGCGACATCATCTTCGTCGAAGCGATTCAGATGCCGGGCCGCGGGCAGATCACGCTCACCGGCCAGCTGGGCGACGTGATGCGGGAGTCGGCGCAGGCGGCCTGGAGCCTGTTGCGCGCCCGCGCCGGCGCCCTCGGGATCCCGCCGCAGACCTTCGTGTCGACCGACGTGCACCTGCACGTGCCCGCCGGCGCCGTGCCCAAGGACGGCCCCTCGGCCGGGATCACGATCGCCACGGCGCTCGCCTCGCTGCTGGGGCGACGGCCCGCGCGCCACGATGTGGCGATGACCGGCGAGCTGACGCTGCGCGGCCGCGTCCTGCCGGTGGGTGGTCTGCGGGAGAAACTCACCGCGGCCGCGCGCGCGGGAGTGCGCACGGTCATTGTGCCGGAGCGCAACCGCTCCGATCTGATCGAGCTGCCGGACGAGGTGAAGCGATTGCTCGACATTCACCCGGTGGACTCGCTCGACGAAGTGCTCGCCTTGGCGCTGCTCGCGCCGGAAGCGGCGCCCCGTGGAGCCCGC
>JBGPIW010000115.1:0-7213 GCA_041485045.1 Gemmatimonadota bacterium
TGCGCCGGTACCGGCAGTCCCGCCTCTGCGAGCACCCGGAAGACCACGTCGGCGATGCGCTGCGACGTCTCGACATTTCCCGCCGCCACGGCGCTCGGCCACCGCGCATGCACGACACATCCTTCCGGAGCGGTGACCTGCACCGCCCGCGCGACGCCGGCGTTCACGGGCGTTTCTTCCCCCAAGAGGGTCTGCACGACGAACAACACCGCAGCCCGTGTGACGGCCAGCGGGCAGTTGACGTTGCCGGGTACGGCGGGGGCCGACCCGGTGAAATCCGCGTGGAAGGTGCGTTCCTGAATCGTGACCGTGACGCAGATCGGGATGTCGGTCTCGGTGAGACCGTCCCCTTCGAGCCAATCGGTCGCCGTACCGACAATCCTGGGGAGGCGGCCGAGCATTGCGCGCGCCCGCATTTCCCCGTCGTGCTGCAGCGCTCGGGCGGCCTCCTGCACGAACGCCCAACCGTGGCGCGCGGCGAGGGCCCAGAGGCCTTCGGCGCCCCGCTCCACGGCGGCGCGCTGTGCGGCCAGATCGGCGCGACGCACCTCCGGCGTCCGCACGTTGGCCAGCAGCAGACGCTCAACTTCCGGCGTATAAAGCACGGGAGGCAAAACGAGTCCTTCGGCGAGCAGCTCGCGTGCGCCGGCCGGCATGCTCCCCGGCGTTGCGCCTCCCACGTCGGAGTGGTGCGCGCGCACCACGCTGAAGCCGCCGATACCCTCAGCCGTCCGGATCACTCCGACGAGAGTGAGATCAGGAAGGTGCGAGCCACCCGCGTAGGGGTCGTTGAGGATGAACAGGTCCCCCGGTTGGGGCCGCTCGGCGCGCACGGCCGCTACCGCGTCCGCCAGGGCGCCCAGATGGACCGGGATGTGCGCCGCCTGCGCAATCATCTCGCCGCCGGCATCGAACAGCGCCGCGGACGCGTCGCGCCGCTCCCGAATGTTGGGCGAGACGGCCGAGTGAATCAGTACGAGCCCCATTTCCTCGGCGATGCCGGCGAACGTATGGGCCATCACCTCTCGCGCAATCGGGTCGAGTGTCATTCGCGCTCCAAGACGACGGCGCCGGAGGCGTGCACCGTTCCTCGCCACCCCGGCTCGACCAGGGCCGTGGCGTCCGGTCCGGCGAGCACCGCAGGCCCCGGGATGCGCAGACGGGGCGGCAGCTCGCCCAGCGGCCAGATCTGGGCCCGGACCGGCTCGCCACGCATCACCACGCGCCGCGACCCGGGAGTCGGCCGCCCGATTCCCAGACGGCGCCCCCACGCGGGCCGCACGCCGCCCCGTTCCGCCACGACGCGCACGTTCACGATCTCCACCTGGCCCCCGGCTCCGGCATGCCCGTAGCGCGTCCGATGCGCGGCATGGAACGCCGCCGCAATGCTCTCGGGTTCGCCGTTGGTGAGCGACACGGTGATTTCATAACCCTGCCCCGCGAAACGGCAGTCCGCCAATCGTCGCAGCAGCGCACCCGGGAGTGCCAAACCGGCCCGCCGTTCCAGATCGGTGTAAGCGGCCAGCACGCGGTCGCGCTCCAGGGTGCCGACGCGCTCGTGCATCGAGGTCGACAGCTCCACGCGCTCCGACGCCGCGGCGAGCCCCAGCGCGGACAACACACCGGGGTGCGCCGGCACGATCACGGTGCGCATCCCGAGCACGTCGGCGAGGGCACACCCGAACAGCGGTCCCGCGCCGCCGAACGGAACCAGCGCCAGCCGCCGGGGATCCACACCCCGCGCCACGCTCACGCGTTTCAGCGCCCGGGCCATGACGGCCGTCGCCACCGCGACCACGCCCGCTGCCACGCCGATCGCATCCCGGCCGAGCGGCGTCGACAGCCGTGCCAGCGCCCGCCCTGCCGCCACGGCGTCCAGCCGCAGCGCGTCGGCCAGCGCCCACTCCGGATCGAGCCACCCGAGCGCCACGCACGCATCCGTGACCGTCGGCTCGAGGCCGCCGCGGCCGAAACACGCCGGACCAGGCACCGCACCCGCGCTCCGCGGGCCCACCTTCAGCGCCCCCGCGTCGTCCACCCAGGCGATGCTGCCACCGCCGGCGCTCACGGTTTCGATCAAGACCGACGGCAACGCTAGCGGAATCCCGCCCACTACCGTCGTTCCTTCCCGACTCGCTGCGCCTCCCTGGATCACACTGGCGTCCGCGCTCGTTCCACCCATGTCGAGTGTCAGGAGGTCGCCGCAGTCCAGTACTTGGCCGAGGAGCTGCGCCCCGATCACCCCGCCCACGGGGCCGGACAGGGCGAGCGAGGCCGCTGCTTCGGCTGCCGTCTCGGCCGAAATGGTGCCGCCACCGGACGTCATGAGCCGGAAGGTGCCGATCCCGCGCCGTGCCGCGCCGGTCGATGCCCCCGCCACCGCCTTGGCCACCAGCGGGCGCAGGTACGCCTCCGCCGTCGTGGTCGCGCACCGCTCATACTCGCGAAACAGCGGCAGCACGTCGTGGCTGGCGGCCACCGCTACACCCGGCAACTTCGCGCGCAGCGCCGCCGCGAGCCGGCGCTCGTGCTCGGGGTGACGGAAGGCGAATAGGAACGCGACGGCCACGGCCTCGGGGCGCCGATCCAGGACCGCGGTAGTCACTCGATCGATCTCGGCCTCCGCGAGCGCGATCACCGCGCCGTCGGGCCCCATCCGCTCGACCACGCCCACCACATCCTCGCGGCGCACGAGCGGCGGGGGATGATGGCGGCTCAAGTCGTAGAGGGAGGCCCGGTCCTGCCGCCGCAGCCAGAGGAGGTCCTCGAACCCGGCCGTCGTGACGAGGACTGTTCGCGCACCGCGACGCTCGAGCAGGGCGTTGGTCGCGATCGTCGTTCCATGGACCAGCACGTCGATCGGCGCGCCGCCGGGGGCCAGAATGTCCAGTGCACGAAACAGCCCCTCGGAGGGATCATCAGTGCTGAGGACTTTGCGAATGTCGACGCTCCCGTCCGGGGCCACGGCGACGAGATCGGTGAACGTGCCCCCGACGTCGATCCCGACTCTCATGGAAATGCGGAGGCGCTCCGTTTCCGCCTGTGCATCGCCAATGCCCCGGCGAACCCGATTGTGCCGATCACCGAAATCGTGCCGACCCAGTCGCCGAGCCGGACGTAGAGCGGTCGGATGTCGCTCGTGAACAGCGTGCCGGTGACGGTCGTGCGAATTTCGAGCTCGCTCTCGTGGGAGCTGCGTCCCAGCGGATCCACGAATTCCGAGATGCCGTCATTGGCGGAGCGGGCGATGCCCATCCGGGTTTCGATCGCCCGCAGCACGAGGTGAGAGGCATGCTGATACGGCGCCGCCGTGCGGCCATACCAGGCATCGTTGGTGACGTTCACGAGAAAATCAGCCCCGGCATGGCGGTACCGGCGCGCCAGCGCTTCGAAGACGGACTCGTAGCACACCATGACGCCGAAGCGACCCTCGGGGACATCAAAGAGCGGCAGGTCGCGGCCGCGCCCGAATCCACCCGACCATCGCCCCAATCCCGGGAGGGCCCGGAACCAACGAACCGGAACGAACGGCACGCGCTCCACGACCGGAACCAGATAGTGCTTTTCGTAGACCGGATACGACCGCCACAACCCCAGCGAATCGAACAGAAACGCGGCGTTATAGGTCTCCGGGGCACCCGCGCTGGAAAACTCGACGTGGAGACCCCCGGTGAGGATCGGCGTGCGGGTCTCCGCGGCAAACCGGCCGATCGCCGACTGCCAGTCGGGGCGCTGGGTGAGATAATCGGGCAGCGCCGCCTCGGGCCAAATCACGAGATCGGCGCGGCCGGCGCTGCGGGCATCCCGTGACAGCTGGAGCAGCGTGGCGACCTCGCTGTCCGCACGGGCCGGGTCCCACTTCTCGTGGAATCCGATGTTGGGCTGGATGAGCGTGATGGTGCCGACAGGCCGGAGCGGCAGGGTTCGCTCGCGCCAGACGCCATACGCGGCGGCAAGAACGATAGTCGCGGCTACCGGTATCACCTGCCGCGTGAGCAGCCGCCACTGGCCCCACCGCCCCACGGCGCCGGCGAGCAGCACGTTGCACCAGACAAGCCACCACGTGACGCCGCGCGCACCGGCGAGGTCCGCCCACTGCACCAGCACCCGGGCGTCGGCGAGCGAGGTTCCGAGACCGAGCCAGGGGAACGCGACATCCCCCAGGTGCCCCACGCCCCATTCCAACGCGGTCCAGGAGACCGCGAACACGATCGCGAGGGGAAGCACCGGATACGCCCCGCGCATCCGCGTCACCAGCCAGAACAGTCCCCCGGTGAACACCCCCAGCATGAAGACGGTGATGCCGTAGCCCAGCGCGGCCATCGGCGTGAAGTGCCACAGCGCGACCACGATCCAGTACAGCACCAGACCGTTCGCGGCAACACCATAGCGGAACCCCCAAGTGTACGCCTGTCGCGGGTCGCCGCCGGCCGCTTCGAGGAGCAGCACGGCCGGAATGAGGGCGACGAAGCTGAGGAATGGAAAGGGAAACGGGGGATAGCTGCCCATGAGTCCGAGCGCACCAAGCACCACCAGCAGCCAGCGGCGTCGATCGCTCACAGCTGGACGTCGCGCCCTTCGTCGGCGGAACGGTACACCGCGTCGAGCACCCGCTGCAGCAACAGCTGGTCCTTGGGCGGGGGCGCGTTGACGTCCCCCCGGATCACAGCGAGAAAGTACGTCCATTCGGCGCGGTAGGACTGGATGAACGGCGGCTCCCGTCCGGTCGCCCCCGTCGGCGTCACGTCCGTGGGCACACCGTGGACTTCCTTATAGACCCGCAGCGGAGCGATGTCGGCCGTGCCCTTCTTCCCCACCATCTCGAACCAGAAGCGCTCCCCGCTCCCCAGATGGCGCCAACTCACCGCCACCCCGATCGCCAACCCGTTCTCGCACGCGATGAGCGCCATCCCCATCTCTTCGACCGTCTCTCGCCCGCCGCCCACGACGTGCGCCGAGACCCGCTTGGGGATCGGCCAGCCGGCGAGCCAGAGCCCGAGATCGATGAGCGGCAGCCCGAGGTCGAGCATTACGCCGCCGCCGGCTTCGGCGCGGCGCAGGCGCCACCCCAGCTGGGAGCGGGCGGCGGTCGGCTGGAACGTGAACCATCCGCCCCGAATCATGTCGACGGTCCCGAGCTCCCCGCCGGCCAGGAATCCCCGCACGGCCTGCACGTCGGAGCGGAACCGGTGGTTCATCGCCACCATGACGCGCTTCCCATAGCGTTCGGCCGCCTGGAGCGTGCGCTCGATGCCCGCGATGCTCAGCGCCAGCGGGCGCTCGCACAGCACGTGGACCCCAGCCGAGAGCGCCGCCACGACGTGGATTTCATGCAGGTGGTTGGGCGTGCAGATCACAATGGCGTCGGGCTTGGCGTACCGCAGCACTTCCTCGATGTCGTCGTAGGTATCCCGAACGTCGAAGCGCCCGGCCAGCGCCTGGGCCTTGGAGAGATCGTTGTCGCAGATCGCGGCGATTTCCACACCGGGGATCTTGCGTAACACCGGGAGGTGGGCCACCTGCGCCACCCCACCGGCACCGATCACGGCTACCCGGACGGGGTCGTTCACCGGCCCTCCCGCGCTCCGGGGAATCGATACATGAATCCGACCCGTGCCGATGCGGTGGAAAAATCACTGAGCAGCGTGGCGCGCAGCTCGGCCGTCAGCTGCCACGCGGGGGCGATGGCGACCGCAACATCGGCGCTGCCGTTCAGGGCTGGCGCCACCCCGTCCAGTGCATCTTCGATGAACGTTCCGTTGATCGCCTGCCCGCTGCCGTTGCGGAAGTGCGCACCCGCCCCGAGGCCAAGGGCGACCAGGACGGGCCCGCGTTCATTGAAGACGTACTGCAGGTCGAGGTCCGCGATCACATCGGAGAGGTTGACCCGCCCCACGTCGATGGTGGCGTTCGAATCGGGATCGTTGACCAGCTTGAGCAGCGTGCGGTTGAACCGGGCCACCGCCCGCCCGGTGAATCGGGACCGGGTGTAGGAGACCCCGAGCAACACGCGAACGTGCGGGGCCAGATGGCCCGCGTCGAGGCGGAGGCCTCCGATCAGTGCGCCCCACAGGTCCTTGGTGGAAACCGAGCCGAAATCGAGCTGCACGCCCGACAGGCGGAGATCGTCATACGTGAATTGCGAGAGGACGCCCTGGGACGCGAGGCCCCGAGCGCTCCCAAGCTGCAGCGCGCCGACGAATGCGGCACGCCGGATGAGTGCCTTAGTAGAGTTTTTCAACCGTCGTCCCCGGAAAATAGGTGGCGAGAATCCGCCGATACGGCTGCCCCGCCCGGGCCCGTCCGATGGCTCCCCACTGGCACAAGCCCACCCCATGACCCGAGCCCGTGCCCTCGAGGGTGAGCCGCCCGACCTCCGAGTCCGAGCGAGTGACGAACACCCGGAAGGCGGTGCTCTGGAGCAACTGATCGGAGGTAGGTCGCAGCACGGTCCGCACGTCGGGACCCGCGATGCGCACATCCCCGTGGGCAAAAACGATCCGGAGCTCGGCGACGCGCCCCGACGAGCTGGTCCGCGTCACCTGCACGTCGGTGATGCGTTGCAGGCCGTCACCGCCGACCTGCATCACCGTCGCGAGCGTCCGCGTCAATATAGTGCGCAGGGTGGCAGCGTCCCACTGCGCGCGCCACCGGAATCGGGGCGAGCGCTCGCAGTAGAAGTGACCACCGCCGCTCGCGTCGGACACCGACCGCAGGTAGGGCTGTCGCTGGGCCGAGCGAAACACTTCCTCGACCGCCGCGGTGCGACCGCCGCAGGTCGAGTGGTAGTACGCGTCGATCAACCGGCCTTCGTACCGCACCACCAGACCGGCCGTGGCCCGTACCGCGTCCCACGACTGCGCCGTCTCGGCATCCACCCCCAGGTACACTTGATCGCGGGTGTCGGCGGTCGCGTCGAACCCGTCCGCCTCCCACCGTCCCCGGTTCCGCAGCGCGAAGGTGCGCGCCACCACCGCTTGCGCGAGCAGTGCTTCCCGCTCCTCCGGCGCGCGCGCGCCCAGCTCCTGGCTCAACACGCCCGCCAGATAACTCTCCACGGGAAGCCTGCTGATGAGGGTAAGCCCGGCGCGGCCCCGGATGACGTTTACCCGCCCGCGGTAGCGGCGGCCGTTGACCATCGCGAACCGGCCTTCCGTGACGTTGACTGCCGAAACCCCGCCGTGGCGCTCGGTGCGCGAGCCGTCCGGCCGCA
>JBGPIW010000116.1:0-7177 GCA_041485045.1 Gemmatimonadota bacterium
GCTCGCCGTCGGCGCGCGCACCGGACGCGACGGCATTCACGGTGCCTCTTTCGCCTCCGAAGAGTTGTCCCAAGACAGCGAGCGACGCCGACCGCAGGTACAGGTCGGCGATCCCTTCACCGAGAAGCTGCTGCTCGAAGCAAGTCTGGAGCTGATCGCCTCCGGGCACATCGTGGCGATCCAGGACATGGGGGCAGCCGGGCTCACTTCGTCGTCCGCCGAGATGGCGGCGCGCGGCGGGGTCGGCGTCGACATCGATCTGTCCCTCGTTCCGACGCGGGAGCCGGGGATGACGCCATACGAGATCCTGCTGTCGGAATCGCAGGAGCGCATGCTCGTGGTGGCGAAGCAGGATCGCGTGGCGCAGGTCCAGGCGATCGCGGCGAAATGGGAGGTCGCGGCCACACCAATCGGTCGCGTCACCGACGACGGGATGTATCGCTGCACCTGGGGCAAGCAACTGGTGGTCGAGATTCCGGGCCGGCCGCTCGTGGAGGACAGCCCGGTGTACCATCCCACGTCACTCGAAGACCCTGCGGTCGCCGTCCTCAGAGCACAACGTCCGACACCCAACACCCAACACCCCGCGCCCCGGGACTCGTTGCTCCGTCTCCTCGACCACCCACCCATTGCGTCGAAGCGTTGGGTGTTCGAGCAGTACGACTCCACCGTCCAGGCCGGTACCGTGATTGCCCCGGGAGGGGATGCGGGAGTGCTCCACGCGCGCGGGACCGCCTTCGCGCTCGCCGTCACCACCGCGTGCAACTCGCGCTATGTCCGGCTGCGCCCGTACGAGGGCGGCAAGGCGGCGGTCGCCGAAGCGGCACGCAACATCGCGTGCACTGGAGCACGTCCCCTCGGCATCACCGATTGTCTGAACTTCGGCAACCCCGAACGCCCGGCCGTGTTTTTCCAGTTCACCGAGGCGTGCCGCGGCATCGCCGACGCATGCCGCGCGCTCGAGACGCCGGTCACGGGCGGCAACGTCTCCTTTTACAACGAGAGCCCGACCGGCGCAGTGGATCCGACTCCGGTGATCGGCATGGTCGGACTGCTGGAGCGGGCCGAGCAGGCCGTCTCGAGCCACGCGCACGTGACGGGCGATCGCGTATTCATCCTGGGCCAGACGCGATCCGAGCTGGGCGGCTCGGCGTATTGGGAGGCGATCCTGGGATGCCGCGGCGGCGAGCCGCCGGTGGTCGACCTGGAGGCGGAGCGACGGCTGGTCGCCCTGCTGGTGACCGCAGCCGAGCGGGGATTGGTGCGCTCGGCGCACGATTGCGCCGACGGCGGTTTGGGCGTCGCGCTGGCCGAGGCCGCCCTAGGGGGTCCATACCAGCAAGCGGGATTCGGCCTGGACGTGGATCTCGTCGCCTACGGTGCACCACTCCCGGCGGAGGATCTGCTGTTCAGCGAATCGCACGCGCGCGCGGTGATCACCTGTGCCACGGAGCGGGCCGCGGCCATCGCGACGCTCGCGGCCGAGCACGGCGTCCCGGCGGTCGAGGTGGGCGCGGTGGGCGGCGAGAACGGCCACGTGCGTGTGCGACTCCGGGACGCGGAAATCGCGGAACCCGTCGCCCGGTTGCGCGACGTATATTTCTCCGCGATCCCCCGGCGAATGGGCGACTGACCTCTCATGTGCGGCATCATCGGCGTTTCCGGCATTCCCGACGCAGCCCGCGTCGCCTACCTCGGGCTCTACAGCCTGCAGCACCGCGGACAGGAATCGGCGGGATTGGTGACCGTGGACGGCGCCGGCGTAGCGCGCTCGCACCGCGGCATGGGACTCGTATCGGACGTCTTCACCGAGGTGGTCCTCGCAAGCCTCCCGGGCGACGTGGCAATCGGGCACACCCGCTACTCCACCGCCGGCAGCTCGGTGCTGGCCAACGCACAACCGATCCTCGCCCGCTACCGCGAAGGCCCCCTGGCGCTCGGCCACAACGGGAATCTCACCAACGCCGCCGAGCTGCGGACCGACCTGGTGGACAAGGGCTCGATCTTCCAGACCTCCTCGGACAGCGAGGTGCTGGTGCACCTCATCGCACGCTCCGAGGCCCGTGAGATCGAGGATCAGATCCTCGATGCCCTGGAGCGGGTGGAGGGCGCCTACTCGCTGGTGCTCACCATCGGCCGCACGCTGTACGCGATCGTGGACGCGCGGGGCTTCCGCCCGCTCTGGCTCGGGAAGCTGGGCGCCGGTCACGTCGTCGCCTCCGAGACGTGCGCCTTCGATCTCATCGGCGCCACGCCGCTCCGCGAGCTCGAACCCGGGGAATTCCTGCGCATCACCGGGAGTGAGGTGGATCGCCTCCCCCCGCTGGTTGCCAGGCCGCACCGCCGCTGCATCTTCGAGCTGGTGTACTTCTCCCGCCCCGACAGTACCATCTTCGGCCGCTCCGTGGACCGCGTGCGCCGCACCCTGGGGAGAGAGCTGGCGCGCGAGCACCCCGTCCCAGGCGCCGACTGCGTCTTCTCGGTGCCGGATTCCTCGAACGCCATGGCGCTGGGCTTCGCCGACGAGTCCGGGATCAAGCTCGAGCACGGTCTCATCCGGAACCACTACGTCGGGCGCACGTTCATCAATCCAACACAGGCCGGCCGCAACGCCAAAGTGAAGATCAAGTTCAACCCGGTGCGCGACGTGTTGGCGGGCAAGCGGGTCGTCGTCGTGGACGATTCGCTGGTGCGCGGCACTACCAGCAAGGGGCTGGTGCAGATGATCCGGGCCGCCGGCGCGACCGAGGTGCATTTCCGCGTCGCGTCGCCGCCCATCACCGGTCCGTGCTACTACGGCATCGACACGCCGACGAAGTCCGAGCTGATCGCCGCCAACCATACGATCGACGACATCCGCCGCCACCTCGGGGTGGACACGCTCGGCTACCTCTCGCTCGACGGCATGGTGCGGGCGGCCGGAGGCGATCCGTCCGAGTTCTGCCACGCCTGCTTCTCCGGACAGTACCCGACGCCCGTCCCCGACGACACGGCTCTGGAGCGCCAAGCCAGCCCACTCGTCCCCGTCACCGCCTAACCTCTCCCTCACCCTACATCCGCCATGCCGTCGCTCGAGCGGTTCGTCTATGCCTTCGGTCCCGGCCGCGCCGACGGCTCCGCCGCCATGCGCGACGTCCTGGGCGGCAAAGGCGCCGGACTCGCCGAGATGGCGAATCTCGGATTGCCCGTGCCCCCCGGGTTCACGCTCTCCGCCAAACTCTGCCTGCGCTACCTCGACGACGGCACCTTCCCCGACGAGCTGCGGGAGGAAGTCGGCCGCCACATGAAGTACGTCGAGCAGACGACCGAGCGCCGCTTCGGCGATCCGGCGCGGCCGCTGCTGGTGTCGGTCCGCTCCGGCGCCGCCGTGTCCATGCCCGGCATGATGGAGACGATTCTCAACCTCGGCCTCAATGACGAGACGGTGGAGGGCTTGATCGCCGGCTCCGGCAACCCCGCCTTCGCCTACGACTCCTACCGCCGTTTCGTCATGATGTATGGAGACGTCGTTTTCGACCTCGGCAAGGAGCCGTTCGAGGAGGTCCTCGACGCCGTGAAACGCCGCCGCAAAGTGCCGCGCGGCATCGACCTGCCGCCCGACGATCTCAAAGCCCTGGTGCGGGAGTACAAGGCGATCGTGCAGGCCCGGTGCGGGGTGGCCTTCCCCGACCACCCGTCCGAGCAACTCTGGGGCGCCATCGAGGCGGTGTTCAAGAGCTGGCGCACGCGGCGCGCCATCGACTACCGCCGCATCCACGGCATCCCCGACGACATGGGGACCGCCGTCAACATCGTCGCGATGGTGTACGGCAACCTGGGCGAGGACTGCGGCACTGGCGTCGCCTTTACGCGCGACTGCCGCACCGGCGAGCGCGCGCTGAACGGCGACTTTCTCACCAACGCCCAAGGCGAGGATGTCGTCTCCGGCGCCCGCACCCCCGACTCGATCGCGAAGATGAAACGCGGGAAGTTCGCCAAGATTTATCGCGAGCTCGACGGGATGGCGGAAAAGCTCGAGCGGCATTTCAAGGACGTGCAGGACATCGAATTCACGTTCGAGCACGGCCGGCTCTTCATCTTGCAGACCCGGCGTGCCCAGCGCACCGGCCTGGCGGCCGTGCGCGTCGCGGTGGAGATGGTCGCGGAAGCGTTGATCACCGAGGACGAGGCGGTCCAGCGCGTGCCGCCCCAGGACCTCGATCAGGTGTTCCACCCGATGGTCGATCCGCAGGCTAGCGTGACGGTCGTCGCCAAGGGGCTGCCGGCGTCGCCAGGGGCCGCCATCGGCGAGGCCGTGTTCGATGCCGACGTAGCCGAGGCGCTGGCCAAGAAGGGGCACAAGGTGATTCTGGTGCGGCCGGAGACCTCGCCGGAGGATTTCCACGGCATCGTCGCCGCGCAGGCGGTGGTGACCGCCCGCGGTGGCATGACCAGTCATGCCGCGATCGTCGCCCGCGGCATGGGGAAGACGTGCGTCGTCGGGGCGAAGGATCTCGACGTGGACCCTGCCGCGGGCCGCTTCCGCGCCAACGGCCGGGTGGTCAAACAGGGACAGATCCTGACCGTCGACGGCACCACCGGCCGCATCATCCTCGGCGCCGCGAAGCTCGTGCAGCCGAAGATCGGCGTACACTATGAGCAGCTGATGCGCTGGGCCGATGCCCGGCGGCGCCTCCGGGTGCGCACCAACGCCGACACGCCGGCCGACGCGATACGGGCCCGCGCCTTCGGCGCCGAAGGCATCGGACTGTGTCGCACCGAGCACATGTTCTTCGAGGGAAACCGCATCACCGCGATGCGAGAGATGATCGTGGCGCCGGACGAGGCGGGCCGCCGCCGGGCGCTGGCCCAGCTCCTGCCGATGCAGCGCGCCGATTTCGAGGGCATCTTCGAAGCGATGGTCGGGTACCCGGTCACCATCCGGCTGCTCGATCCACCGTTACACGAGTTCCTGCCGCATACCAAGGAAGAGCTGGCCGGGCTGGCGAAAGCCATGAAGCTGCCCTTGCGCCGGCTCACGGCACTGGTGGACGGCCTCGTGGAGGCGAACCCGATGCTCGGCCATCGCGGCTGCCGACTCGGGATCACCTATCCCGAGATCACCGAGATGCAGGCCCGGGCGATCTTCGAGGCGGCGTGTCGCGTCGTGGCGCGGGGGAAGCAAGCCGTCGTCGAGGTGATGATCCCGCTCGTCGCGGTGGCGGAGGAGCTGCGCCGCCAGGCGGCGATCGTCCGCCGCGTCGCCCAGGAGGTGTTCCACGCGGAAGGCCGCGCGGTCCCATATCTCGTCGGCACGATGATCGAGCTGCCGCGCGCGGCGCTGACCGCCGACGACATCGCCCGCGAAGCCGAGTTCTTCTCGTTCGGGACAAACGACCTGACACAGACGACGTTCGGCCTGTCCCGCGACGACGCAGGGCGGTTCCTCCCGTTCTACGTGGAGACCGGGATTCTGAAGGACGATCCGTTTCAGGTCCTCGACCAGGATGGCGTCGGCCGGCTCATCGAGATGGCCGTGAAGCTCGGACGGGGCACCCGCCACGACCTGAAGGTGGGCATCTGCGGCGAGCATGGCGGCGAGCCCTCGTCGGTGAAATTCTGCCACCATGCGGGGCTCAACTACGTATCGTGCTCGCCGTTCCGGGTCCCGATCGCCCGCCTCGCCGCGGCCCAGGCGGCCCTCGAGGAGGCGGGCATTATCAACCGGACGAAAGCAACCGTCTAGCTCAGCTGCCGGCCTTGCCCCCCAGGCCCGCAAACAACGCGCCGATCAAGACGCCGAACAGCATCGCGACGATCGCCACGGCATATGCCGAGCCCTTGGATGTCTTGTGCGTCACATGAATGCCGATCGCAGTCAGAACCATGCTCCAGATGGCGAAGGGGTTGATCCCGGCCAGGACCGCACCGACGAACCCGCTGACGTTGGGGGCGAGCAGGTTCAGACCCAGCGGCGGCCGCAGATCTTCCATCGAGCTGACTGCTTCCACGCCCTTCATTCTCAAGACGACGAGCCCCGCCGCCTGCAGCAGAATCGATGGCAACGCCGTGTACGTCACGACGCTCAGCAGGGTCCGGTACTTGCCATCCCCTCCGGCGAGCAGCATGACGAGGAGCCACAGGATTCCCGCGCCGATCAGAAGCGCGATGAATACGCCGATCGGCGCAAACACCAGCCCGACTGACTGGAACTTGGCTGCCTGCGCCGCCGCGTTGGGATTCTGTTGGGCGATCTGCGCCATGCGGGAGGCCATCGCCGCCTGGGTGAACGGCATCATCAGGTAACTGAGGATGGTGACGACGACCGCGACTCCGAGCGCTGGTGCGAGGAACTTCGGCCGCTCGCGGACCCGCTCGAAGACCTCCGTTGGAGTAAACAGCACCCGAATCAGATCCAACACTGCGCCCATCCGTGCCTCCACTCGTGTGAGGGTCACTGCCCGCGCCCACTGCACGTCCCGTCGATCCGTCCGGGCCCCAATATACGCTTCGCCGCACTCCGTGCCGCACCCTTGACCCTTCGGGAAGACCCGGGGTAGAGTAGGACAAGACCTTATGACGCTCCCTCTGATCCTCGGGCTCGGGCTCCTCACCCAGACCGCAGTGGCGCCCACCACCGTGCGGTCCGACACGCTCGCCGTCCGCGTATGGCTCCCCGATACGGTGCGCCCCGTCGGCGACCCCGTACAGGTCTACGTCGCCCTGCGCGATACCAGCCACCTCGCCGTGCTGCATGTGGACGCGTCCGGCCGCATCCGGGTGCTGTTCCCCCGGAACCCGACCGACCCGGACCTGGTGCCGGGCGGTGAAACGTTCGCAGTCACCGGCAGCGAGGATGGCGCGACGTTCCGGGTGCCCGTGCCCGGAATGGGAGCGGTCGTCGCGGTCCGGTCATGGGCGCCGTTCCGATTCGACGGTTTGAGCGCCGGCGGCCGGTGGGACTACGAGCACGCCCTGTTGTTGCTGCCGACGGCCGGTAGCCCGCTCGCCGCGCTCCTGGATATCGCCGACCGGATATCCGCTGGCGAGGGGTATAACTACGATCTCGCCGAGTACCGGACGCCGGGGGCGGTCGCGACCCGGGCTGCGGCAAGAGACTCAGTCTGCTTCAGCTGTCTCGCAGCACGCCGGTCCGGCAGGGCGCCAGCGGACGCCGCCGCCCTCAACAACTCCGCCA
>JBGPIW010000117.1:0-6974 GCA_041485045.1 Gemmatimonadota bacterium
CTACATCCAGAATTTCCGCGACCTGCGCGAGGCGGGGGTGGGCTACGTCGAAAGCCTCAAGCTCGCGTTCAAAGGCTACGCGGAGTTCGTCAAGAACGCCACCGAGGAGCAAATCAAGTTTAGCGATGCGATGAGTCGCAGTCGCGACGTGATCCTCACCCTCGAAAAGGCGATCGACGTCGCGAAGGGCGACGACGCCGGTGCGCTCCTGAAAACCCAACTCAAACGCCGCGAGGACACCCTGGCCGCCGCGCGCAAGGACGGTGCGGATCTGGGCCGGGTGCAGCGCGATCTGAATACGCTGGAGACGCTGGAGAATGCGGCCCTCCTCGTCAAGCAGCGCAAGCAGCGTGACGACTACGACGAAAACCTCATCAAGGCGATGACGAAGCAGCGCGACGAGCAGATCAAGAAATGGGAGGAGGAAACGGGCGCACTCGCCGAGCAGCTCAAGGCGCGGGTGCAGGCCTACCAGCAGTTCGTGGCGCAGCTCGGCACCGGCGAGAAAGGGTTGGGGCTCGGCAGTACACCGGGTGCCGATACCGGCATGTTGGCCGCCTATCAGCAGAGCATGGCCGCGTATCAGCGAGTTCGCCAAAGCATGTTCCAGGGCAACGCGGGTGCCAGCCCCTTCGCGATGGTCA
The DNA here is from genome assembly GCA_041485045.1 of Gemmatimonadota bacterium. Taxonomy (GTDB): domain Bacteria; phylum Gemmatimonadota; class Gemmatimonadetes; order Gemmatimonadales; family GWC2-71-9; genus DASTHG01. Next base: position 645 of record JBGPIW010000117.1, read on the forward strand.
CCGCTGCCGATATCCAGGCCGTCCAGGCGGTGGGCGCGGCGTGGGATGACGTCCAGCGGCGCTACCAGGCCTACCAGGACGCGCTCAGCCGCCGTGCTGGCGTGGCCGAGGGCGTCAAGGCTGTCATGGACTTGCAGGCCAACATCCAGAAGGCCACGAACGATCTGGCGTTCCTGGAGAACGCCGGATCGATCACGCTACGCGATGAGCCCCAGGAGTTGGAGCGCATTCGGTCAGGCGCCATCGCGACCGCGGACACGATCCAGCAGAAGTTCGGCCATATCCCAGCGGTGATGGACGCGCTGAACAAGGCGACGGCGTCCGTCCGGTTCGGCAACCTCAACGCCGAGATGGAGCGTTCGCGGAAGTTCATCGAGCAGAACGGACTCGCGCTCGACGCCGTGAAGACGAAGCAGGGCGAGTTCTACCAGCAGCTGACCTCGAAGGTGCCGGCGGGCGCCGCCACCGCAGGAACGGCCCTGGCCAAGCTCACGCAGCAATACCTCGATCTCGCCGCAGCAATCGGGAAGGCCACCGGGGCGAATGCCGGTTTCACTGACAATGCCGACGTGACGACGACGGCGACCGGGACGCCGGGCGGGGACACGTCGGGCACCGTGGACGTGCGGGTGATCGACCCGACGAGCGACAAATGAGCCTCCGGCGTGTCGCGATCGCCGCCCGGAGGACCGCGGCGGCACTGCGCGAACTCACCGATGCTGCCCATGGGCTCGCCGCGGCCCGCGACGCTCGCGCCGCGCGCCGGACCCAGGATATCGCGCTGGCCCTGGCCCGCACGGTGAATCGCAAGCAGGCCCCCGAATTCATCAAGGCCCTGCGGAAGGAGCTGAAGTAGAGCCATGCCAACGACCTATCGCAGCGCCGTCAGCCTCAAGAGCGTCCGCAAGATTCTCGGGGTCTACCCGTTCTCGATGTCGGCCCTGACGGTCCCGGCCGCCGCGCACAACGGCACGACCACCGGCTTCCTGTGGTGGGCCATGCCCGCCGCGGCCGGCGCCGGGCGCCACGCGCGCCTCCGGCGCCTGTCGCTCACGTTCGGCAATACCAGCACCACCGCGACCCTGACCTCGCCGCGCGTGCTCCTCGGGCGCTTCACGTTCACCGGCCTGCCGAGCGGCACGCAGGTGAACCCGTCCGTGCGGCTGACCGGGGACACGGCGCCCCAGGCGCAGCTCTTCAGCACCTCGGCGACATGGGCGGTGACGCTGGTGGACGTCTTCGCGGTGGCCGGCGCGTGGACCGCGCTCGTCCCCGCGGAGCTGACCGGCGTGGGGGTCGGCCCGACGTGCGTGACGGAGTTCCGCCCGGACTTCGAGGACGACTTCCTCGACATCTCGCTCAGCGAGGGGTTCGTGCTCTACCTGGCCGACGCCGGGTCCGGCGCCACGCGCATCCTGGGCGTCTCTGGCGCCTGGGACGAGTACATCTCCACGGACACGACGGAGACCTCGATCATCCTGCCGGACGACAGCGGGAACGTCGGCAAGCTGACGTTGGTGGTGTCCTCCACCTAGGCCATGAGCGTCACCTTCTTCGCGCAGAACCTGATCGAATCCGCCGCGACTATCTCGGTGCAGCCGCCGGCGAACTCGGGCTATCCGCTGGGGCGAATCGACGATCGCGACCGCGGCCCGCAGTACAAGGGCGGCCTACAAGACCGGTGGGCGATGCCGGTGATCTTCCCGCTGGTGTTGGCGATCAAGACGCCGACCCAGACGGTGATCGACATTGACCTGGGCTCCTCGCAGACCGTCAGCGGGTGGGGAATGGTGAATACCAGCATCGCCGTCGCGATCACGCTCACGGGCGACGATGTATTTCCACCGACCACGACTCGAGATACCAAGAACCCGGGCGGCGCGGACTTCCTCGACACGTTCGCGGGCGTGACGAAGCGACGTTGGCGGATCACCATCCCGGCGGTCACCGTCGCGATCGGTGAACTCCTGCTCGGGGTACCGCGCGTGGTGACGCTCAATCCCTATGTGACCAAGGCCGGCGTCGGCACCGTCGGCAACGTCGCGAGAGACCGTTCTCGCGCAGGCTATCTCTGGAGTGCCCAGCGTGGCCCGGCGCGCGATCGGCTAGTCTGGGGCTGGCTCGGGTTGTCCCTGGCTGACCTCACAACGGTCCAGGGCGCTTTCTCCGACTGCGCCCAGGGCGCCAAGAAGGTCCTGGTGCAGGACCCCGCCGGCACGCTGCGCTGGATGGACTGGCTTGATGATGTGCTGGCGCCGGTGCCGGCCGATTCCGATACCTATGCGCTTGACATCCATCTCGAGGGCGCGGCGTGACGACCACGCTCACGGCGTCGATTGCGGCGGCGATCGTGCGGTCCTACGCCCGGCCGCGCTATCTCGTGCAGATCGAGCTGGCCGGCCTCACGCTGCGCTTCTGCGACGACTTCATCGTGGCGCTCGGCTATGAATGGCAGCCCTATGTCCTGGCCTTCGGCGCCCTGGAGGCGGTGATGACGACGGTGGATGTCAGCGGGCGCCCGCGGACCACCGAGATCACCCTCCGCAATAATCGGGCCGTGCAAGGCGTCAGTCGTTTGTCCGATCTCATGCGGCCGGCCGTGGGCGGCTACGAGTTCCTCCAGGCCACGTGTACGGTCATTCTGGCGCTGGGCACCACGGAGACGGCCAACGGCGTGGTGACCTATGAGGAAGCCCGGCGCGAGGTCTTCTATCTCGAAGAGCCGACCGAGATCACCGCCGAGCAGATCACGTTCGCCATGAGCGACAAGAGCCTCGTGATCGAGAACAAGTGCCTGCTGCAACTCATCGACCGCACCACATTCCGGGATGCCTCGCCGCAGGCGATCGGCCAGCGGGTGCCGGCGTACTTCGGCACGACGCCCAGTGTGCCGATTCTGTGGGTGCAGGCCGGCGGCTATTCCCTGCTCGCCGCCCCGATGACGGCGGGGGCGACGACGGCGTCGGTGAACGAGACCGACCCGTTTGCGGCGGCCTCGAACTTCCTCGCGCAGATCGACAGCGAGGCGGTCCTGTTCGGTTCGGGCGCCAACGGTATCCTGACCGTGGCGAGCGGCGGGCGGGGGCGGGGCGGCACGAAGGCGGTGCTCCACGCCCAGGGCGCGGGTGTGTACGAGCTGCGCCAGGGCAGCGCGGCGTACAAGGGGATCGTCGCCCAGAACCTCGCCGCCGACTTCTCGCTCAAGCACGCGCGCGCCGGGAACGTCATTGCCCCGCAGGGCTCGCTCACCGGCCTGGTCGTGAACATGGACGACCGGACTCTCGTGGCGGGCAAGAGCTTCGTCACGGTGTCGCTGCCGGGGTTCACCATGCTCCCCCTGAGCGTCTCCAACCCCACGGCCAACTCCGGGCAGACGCCGTTCTCGGTGACGCGCGCGGCGACCAACGCTCCGGTCAGCAGCGTGACGGCCGCCGTTGCCACGGCGACGGCCGTCATGCCGGCCCTCGGCGTGCCCAACCCGATCATCAAGGGCGTGACGTACACGGTGAAGTACCGGTTCCTCTTCGGCGCCGGCATCATCAACATCCTCGGGTTCCGGGCGACGTACCAGGTCGCGGGCGGCGCCTTCGTGCCGTTCGGCGGCGTGAACTTCTTCGGCGATAGCCAGATCGTGATCGGCCACAGTCAGTACGGGAACTTCGCCATCCGGGGCGACGACGGCCTCGGCGCCCCGGTGCAGGTCGTGATCAACAGCGTCGTGGCGACGGTGGACGGTCTCCAGTCCGCGACCGGCGCCGCGGTGGCCCCGCCGCTCCCGCCGGTGACGAACTCCACGGCGGATGTCGTGTGGGGGACGCTGGCGTGCGATGTCGCCGGCATCCTCGATGATGCCGGCGGGAGCTACACCGGCAGTCCGGCCGCCCCGATCACGAATCCGGCCGACGTGACGCCGTGCGTGCTGCGCACCGTCTATCCGCTGACGGGTGCGGCCGACATCGGGGCCACCTTCGCGGCGACGCGCGCCCTGCTGGCCGCGGGCGGGTATGTCTGGGCGGCGCGGATCGATGGTGCCGTCCCGTTCTCCACGCTGCGCCGTATGCTCGGCGAGCAGTCCCGCTGCGTGCTGCACCTGGAGGCGGGGCTCTGGCAGATGGTCTATCTCACGCAGGGGCCGGCCGCGATCGCGTCGCTCGACAGCGACGTGGCGATGCTCGCGGACTCCGTGAAGATCAGCAAGACGCCCATGACCGACATCGTCAATAGTCTGCACGTCTTCAGCGAGCCCGACTTGCGCCGGAGCTCCGGCCTCTCCGCCTACAAGCGCAGCAAGGTCTTCGAGGACCTGGCCTATCCCATTCAGTACAGCGGCGGCGCGCTCAACGACCGCGTCCAGCGGGATCTCGAGCTGCCGTTCATCCAGGCCCCCGCGACCGCCGACGCGCTCGGAGCCTTCTGGCTGGCGGAATGGAAGCGCCCGCGGGTGCTCGTCGAGGGCACGACGTTCTGGAACGTGATGGCGTGGGACAACTACGACCCGGTCAGCGTGACCGATGATCCGGTGCTCGCCACGTGGTCGGGCTTGGTCTTTCGCGTCGTCGGCCGGCGGTATCTGCTCAATGCGGACAACCCCGGCCGGATCGGCCTCATCCTGCGCGAGGCCAACACATGAGGCTATTCTTCGCCGGCCTGGGCTATTTGCGCCATGATCGCCGCGGCGAGCGGCGGGGCGGCGTGGACGAGCGTGATACGACGCACTGTTGCCATTGCCAGGCGCTCATCCTCCTGACGACGACGGTGGAGGGGACGCTGACGAAGAAGTCCTATCGGGGGTCCTGGTGCGCCCCCTGCGGCGCGCTCAAGTGCGAGCGCCGCGGGTGTCAGCCCTGTAGCCCCTTCATGCGCCAGGTCGAGGCCAAGCACGCCCGTGATCGGCAGGCGGCGGCGATCGGCCTGGTGACGAGGTGACGGCCATGGATGTGATCGGCGCGAAGGTCATCTGCGGCGGCCACACCGGCCGACTGCTGGGCTATCGCCAACAGGCCGAGACGAACGCGCGCGGGCGGATCATCACGCCCCCAGACAAGCGGTGGGTGGTCTCGATCGACCTGGGCGAGGAGTGCAACTCCCGCGACCGGTGTTCGGAGTCCGTCGAGCACGGCGTCGTGAATCACTATTCCAACGAAGTGACCTTCGCGGACGGCAGCGGCAGCACGATTCCGTCGACGCCCCAGAGCGTGGCGGACGTCGTGCGCTGAGAGGAGCCTGAGTCATGGCGGGTCAGTTTTCGGGTTTTTGGCCGGACTCCGGGGGGGCGGCTTTCGCGCCGACGGCGGGCGTGGCGAACTGGGTGCTAGAGTGCATTGCCGGGAAGGAGTTGGTCATCCGGGAATTCTGGTGGGGCGGCGAGGTGACGGCCGCGGCGGGCCCGATGCGGACGCGTATTTCGCGCGATTCTGCGGTGGGGACTGGCGCGCGGACGGCGATCGCAACGGATCGGCGCAATCCCAATACCGCGGCCGCTCCCGGCAGCGGCTTCCTCAGCCGCTCCTATGCCACGACGCCGCCCACGATCTCCAACGCCTCGCTCTTCGCGACGCCCTGGATCTCGGCGGGCGGCCAGACGATCGTCTCGTGGCAAGCGGGGCCGCGCGACGGGTTCATCATCGTCGGGGCGATCTCCGCAGAGTGCCGCGCGGACATCGGCACGGACGCCAGCGGGTACGGCGTGGCCTGGGACGAGAGTTGACCCAGGCGGGCACGCCGACGCGCGGCAAGGGGCCCGCGCCGGCCGCATGGGTTCCATCACGGCCGGCCCCCTCCGGCAGCGGCACGCCGCCGGGAAGCACCGGGGGCAGCGCGCTCAGCGCCGTCTCCCCGGCGGTGGGCGGTTCGAGTGTGCAGGTGTACTACCTGTCCAATGGGGACGCCACGCCGCACAATGTGGGAGATGTCGTCGCGCTGACCCCGCTTGTAGACCAGCAGCTGACGACGACGGATAACTGGTGGGACTCACGCCAGTACTTCGTCGCCATGAGCACTGTCGCCTCGGGAAAGCTCGGGATGTACGGACGCGGGCTCGTCCTTGTCAAGGACGTCACGAGTTACGGCGCCGGGCTCGCTTCGACGGCGCCGGGCATGTTCTTCATCAAGTCATCATCCGCCCGCGCGGTGGTGGGCGTCTCGCAGTATGCGGGCGGCTTCGGCACGCCCCGGATGACGCTCGGCCACTTCGTGCAGACGGCGCCGACGGACACCGGGGGCCTCACGCTGGCGTGGTTCCACGGCAACCCGCAGGACAGCAACGACGAGCCGTTCGTGAACGCGGGCTTCAGTGACGACTTCGACAGCTATGACACGCTGATCGGTAGC
>JBGPIW010000118.1:0-6965 GCA_041485045.1 Gemmatimonadota bacterium
CCCGGGCGCGCGCGCGCCGCGAAATAGTGATAGGCAGCCATCGTCTCGACGGTCGAGCCGGACTTGCTGACGATGAGGAAGAGGGTACGGTCGAGCGGGTGGGCCTGCTCCGCGTGCGCGACGGCCGCGGGATCGGTGCTGTCGAGCACGTCCACCCCCACCGCCTCGAAGCTTCGAGCCAGCACCGCCGGGGCCAGCGCGCTCCCACCCATCCCGCACACCAACACGCGATCGAAGCCGTCCCGACGGCTCGCCGCGGCGAAGCGCGTCCAATGGGGCCACAACACGAGGGAGCCGGGGACGGCTCGTGTCCATCCGAGTCGGTCTTCCATGCAGCCGCTAAGCTAACGCGACCACACGAGCGACGCGCGCCCTCGCCGGAGCGGGGGTGCGTCACTACTTTGTTTCGCGTACCGGCGTGAACTCCAGCCCTCGTGTCACCCGCACCGTCGTCGTGGCGGCTGGCGTCCTGCTCGCTGTCCTGGTGCTGGCGTATCTGTTCCTTCCGTTGCCACGCCCACTGCTCACCGCCGGGAGCTGGACGATCACCTCCCTGGCGCGCACGCTCGGCGTGGCTCTCGCCTGGCGCGCGACCACAGATCCGATCCAGCGCCAAGGCTGGGCATGGCTGCTCGCGGGCAGTCTGGTCGATCTCGGGACGCAAGGATTCGCCGATATCCAGCTCGCCCGTGGGATCGCTCCGCCCGGGATCTCCATTGCCGACATCGGCTACCTCGCCGTCTATCCGTGTTTCTTCACCGCCGCGTGGAAGCTGCTCGCCATCCGTCCGCGCCGGCAGTTCACCGCCGAGATCCTGCTGGACTCGTCGCTGCTCACGCTCACCGCCGTCGCGTGGGCATACGAGCTGTTAGTCGAGCCGCTCGTCGTCGGAGCCGCCGGCCCGGCAGTCCTGGGAAGCGTCGCCTACGCGACCGGAGGACTGGCCCTGCTGTGGCTGATCGGCATGTTGTTGCTGCAGCCGCATCCATTCCCGCGCGGCGGCGATGGGCTCGCGCTCGTCGGGTTGATCCTCTACGGCATCGCTGATCTGGTGTTCGGCACCATCAGTCTGCCCCACGCGCAGGCCCCGGGCACGGCGCTCGACTTCAGCTGGAACGTCGCTAACCTCGTGCTCGCCTCGGGTGGGGTCATCGCGGCGGCGACCCCGGCGCGGCCCCGGCCGATGTCGGACGGCCGTGACGGCGTCGCGCCGCGCCTCTTCGCCGTGCTGGTGGGATTCGCCGGGTTGGTGGCCCTGCACATCCGCAGCATGGTTTCCGGGCACCCAGATCGCGCCGACGTGCTGCTCCCCGTCGCGGGCGGGCTGATCATTGCGGCCCGGGTGGCGTATTCCCTGCTCGCCGACCGGCGCTACGAATCCGCGCTCGAGCGGGAGGTCGAGCGGCAGACCCAGAGCCTCCTCGACTCGCTGACGAGCGCGGCGTCGGCGGAGCGCAATCTGCGCCAGATCATGGAAGCATCCCCCGACCCGATCGTGCTCCTGAATCGGGACGGGCAAATGCTGGACTATTCCCCGGACCATCCCGCCGGAGGGCCGGCCGCCCCGGGCGCCCGTACGGTGTTCGATCTCGTCGATCCCGACGGCGTCGCGGTGCTCCGGACGCATCTGGACGCTGCATTCGCCGGGGAGGTGCGCCGGTTCGAGATCCCCCAACGCCGGCCCGACGGCACACGCATCGTCAGCTCGCTCGTGTACGCGCCCATCCGCGAGCACGACGTGATCACGCGCGTGCTGGCCATCTCCCGCGACGTCACCGAGCTCCGGCGCGCCCAGAGTCAGCTGCAGCAGGCCGACAAGCTCGCCGCGATGGGCCAGCTGGTGAGCGGCGTGGCGCACGAGATCAACAACCCCGCCGCCATCATTTCCGGTTTCGCGCAGACCCTGATGCTGGACGACCTCCGGCCCGAGCAGCGCGAAATCGTCGAGATGGTGCGTGACGAGGCGATGCGGATCGGCCAGATCACCACGAACTTGCTCGCCTTCGCGCGCATGAGCGGACCCGAGCGCTCCCTCGTCGACGTCAACGAGCTGGTCCGCCGGACGCACACCCTGCGCGCCTATCACCTGCACACCCTGAACGTGAAGGTCCAGCTCGAGCTCGACGCCAGCGAGCCCCGGGTGTGGGCCAACGTGTCGGAGCTGCAGCAGATGCTGCTGAATTTCCTGATCAATGCGGAGCAGGCGCTCGAGGGGTTCGCGGGGCCCCGCGCCATCGGGCTCCGGACCCGCGCGGATGCGACGGAAGTACGATTCGAGTGCAGCGACTCGGGCCCCGGCATCGCGGCCGATATTCGCACGCGCATCTTCGACCCGTTCTTCACCACCAAACCGGAGGGCGTCGGCACCGGTCTGGGACTCTCGATCTGCTACGGCATCGTACGCGGCCACGGCGGCCGGATCTGGGTCGAATCGGAGCCGGGACACGGAGCCACCTTCGTGGTCGCGTTGCCGCTCGATCTCCGGAGCATGCCCCGCCCCTCCGGGGGCCTGCCGCTCCCGGGCCCGATCGGCGAAGAGCTTGCGGTGGCGGTGTTGGTCGTGGACGACGAGCCGGGGATCCGCCAGGCCACCGCCCGGTTCCTGAACCGCAGCGGCATGCAGGTCCGCGCCGTCAGCGACGGCGCCGAAGCGCTCCGGGCCCTGCGGATGCAGACCTTCGACGTAATCCTGTGCGACGTCCGCATGCCGGGCATGAACGGACGCGATTTCCTGATCCGGTTGCGCGAGCAGGCGCCGGAGCTCGTTTCCACTCTGATCTTCGCGACCGGCGATTCGCTGGACGCCGACACCGCCGCGCTACTGGCGGACGCGGGCGCGCCGTCGCTCGTCAAACCGTTCGATTTCGACGCATTGGAGCGGCTGGTCCGGGACGTTGCCGCACGGGCGCCAGGTCCGCCCCGCGCCTGAGCGGATCAGCGCGGCCGCAGTAGCAGGTCGAGACCGGAGCGCCCGTCGGGCGCGGCCTCCGGAGCCAGCGTGAAGTGCAGCGGGGCGACGGCGAGATTTGCGACCGCGAGCGAAGCCTCATCCACCGCCAGCTCGTAGTCCCCAGGCTTGACGCCCATCAGGTAGAACGTGCCGTCGGAAAACGATGCGAAGCGCCGGTGTGCGCCGGTGCGGTGGTCGGTCAGCACGAGCAGCAACGGCCCCATCGGCTCGCGCACCCCACCGATCACCCGCCATACCCGGCCCTCGATGACGCCGGCGGGCACAATCGGCACATCCAGCGTGCGGAAGCGGTTGGGGTTGGGCACGAGGGTGGCCGTGGCGAACGCCGGCACGAGCAACGGCGAATCGATGCTGAGCGAATCCACCAGCACATCCACCGGCTCGAACGGCAACAAGTCCCACACGCGAAACGCACCGTTCGAATCAGACACGACCGGTTGCGAGCCCACGATCACCCGCACGCCCGGCACCGGCGGCTCATCGGGGTCGCGGCGTCCGTTCTGGTTCCGGTCGAGGAAGACGCGGCCCGCGATCCCAGCTCGCGCGATCGAGGGCCCCGGCGCCGCCACCAGCCGGCCGCCGGCCCGGTCCCACAGGACCGAGCCCTGCACCGATTGCGACATCGTCGCCGGCGCCCCCGCGGTCGCGCTCATCGTCGTATACGAGCGCACTGCCGACAAATAGGTGTTCAGCGTCACCTGGACCAGCGGCCCACGGCTCCCCCGCTGCCACACGACCCCCGTCTCGAGACTCACGCCCCCCCACAACGGCCGCGAGGCGAATAGCGCGGCTTGCGTGAGCCTTGGAGCGCCGGCGGACACTTGGGACTCCAGACTGGTGCGGAAGAACGTGGATCCCAGGACCGGCCCCCACCGCGGCTGCGGCAGCACGTAGACGCTGACGCCGACGAACGGCCGGGTGACATCCGCCCCGCCCGCCGCCTGGCGCTCGACCCGCGCATAGGGCATGAACCGCGTCTCCCCCGCCTGCACGGACGCTCCGACCCGGGCACGAGTCGTCGCTCCGGTGAGACCGCGGATCTGGTCGAGGCTCCCCTCGAAGTAAAACAGCCCGAAGCGTGGCAGCGGTCGGAGGAACCCCGACAGGGCCCACGCCGAACGCTGCCCCGCGACGGTAACGATCGGTAGTGACGTCCGCGTGTCGAACACGGCCGCTTGGGCACTCACCCGCAGGTTGACCGACGGCTCGAACAACACCGAACCGCGTACCAGCGCGTTGCCGACGCCGGCGAGCTCGAGTGCCCAGGTGTTGGTCGGATTGGCCGTCACTTGCGCGTAGGGATGCCAGAGGTCGGCGAGGCTGTCACGCCAGAACCGATCGGCGCCGCCTTGCAGAGTCACCCGCGAGCTCAATCCGTAGCGCAGGTCGAGGTTGCCGCTCGCCCTGCAGCGCGGGTCACGGCAGGCACCCCCGGAGAGTCCGTATTCGAATTGGCGCGCCGGGAGCAGATCGCTCAGGACCCGATACGTGCGGTCGAATTGCCGGACGTCCCCCAACGGCCCGTACGCGACGAAATCCACGGGGTTCTCGCCGTAGCGCACTGGGAGATCGAAGCCGTACCGCCCGCTCCCGTCGGCGGTATCGACCGCGATGAGCTGTCCATCTTGATACGCCTCAACGGACCATCCCGGCTGGAGGCGTCCCAGAAACCGACTCGTGCCCAGCAGTGTCGGACGCAGGAACGGCGAGTTGGTGACCGTCACGCCCCGCAGCTCGCGCGCACGCGGTCCGGTGGAGAACCCGTCGCCCAGCCGGAGCTGCCGCAGCCAGCGATGCTCCTCCCACACACCGGTCCACGAGGCGTCGCCACGCACCACGCCCGCATCCGCCCGACCGAGGCTACGGGCACCGATCGCCAGCGAGCCGCCGAACGCATCGGTGCCGAGTTCAAAGGAGTAGGATCCGGCCCCGAGCGGCTGGCCGCCCGGGGCGAACAGCGAGTAGTCGAGCACCAACCCGTCCCACCGCTGCCGTTCGAGCCCGAGTCGGAAATCGGCCGGCACCCGCTCGCGGCGCCGGGCCAGCGCTTCGCGGGCCGCCTCACGCTGCACCCGCTGGCCGATCGGCAACATGCCGGCGTCCATCACCGTCGCCGTCAGTCCGGACCAGTCCACCACGATGGCGGTGCCGAGCAGATCGCCCAACCGCTCGGCGCCGACGTAGAGCTCCCCGTCCTTGAAGAGGCGGAACTCCGCCTCCAGCCGCACCCGGCGGTCGCCCAACGTCAGCGTATCGCTGCCGGCGGCCACGAGGAGCCGCCGTGGCCCAGGAGCGATGGACGCCTCGAGCTCCCCGTCAGGCGACAGACGGTAGCGAGCCTCGGCGAGACTCAGGAACTGCGCCAGCGGCAGCAGCGCCTCGGTCCGCACTCGATACGCCTGCACGGTCATCGCAGCGAGATCCGCAATCCGCAGCTCGAGCAACACGGGTTTGGCCACGGAGTCCTGGTCGCCGGCGGCGAACGTCTTCTCGGTGTCGGGACGGCTCCGCTCGGCTTGCTGGACGAGCGGGGCCGCAGAGACCGCGCCAGGCGTTGCGGGGGCGCAGAGCACCGCGCCCAACGTGGCCAGCGCCGCGAGCGGAAGCGGCGCGATCCGTCCCACGCGGCGAGGGTTCATGGAGCGGTCACCGCAACCGAATCCCGCACCACTGCGCTCGGCAGCAGCACCTCCGGCCGGAGGTCATCCCGTTGCGTGGTGATGTCGATGCGCAGCACGTACCGGTCGGCGGGGACAGGACCGATGGCCACTGCCCAACGAGGGTCGTTGGCGAAGAACACCGTGACGGGCACCGAGAATTCGCCGAGCGCATTCCCCCGCGACCCCACCACGACTCCGTGCACCGTGCCGAGGTAGGCGGCGTTGCCCTGGCGCGCGAGCCGGGCGTGCACGATCACGGAATCGCCCTGACGGGTGGCGTGGAGCCCGGACAACGCCAGCCCCGTGTGGACGACTCCCTTGCGATAGTGCAGGCCGATCACCGTCCTGACCTGCAGCGTGAGACCGACCTTGATGTTGGCGGTGTCGCTCACGCCGGTCACCGGGAGTTGGCCGGCCTTCGCCGTAAACGCGAGCCGCGCCCAGTATTCGCCGTCGGGGAGGTCGGCGGGAGGAGTCGCCAGCAGTCGCACCACCTGCTGATCCCGAGGCCCAACGGTGAGACGCCGAGGAAACGCCTGGATCCAGCTCGCGGCTGTGGGCTGGGCGGAATCCGGGTGCTCGAGCGAGACGAGTGTGAGCTGCCCCGTCGAATCGGTGGCCGTGTACCCGTAGAAGACCTCGACCAAGACTTCCACCGGCTCGTTCCCCGGGTTGAGCAGGGTCACCGTCCCGCTGCGCCCACCCTGAGACATGAACACGGCATGAGGCGCGATCATCACGCCCTGAGCCCCCAGCGGCCCCGCGCCGATCAGGACCACGGCCGCTACCCGCAAAGCGCGCGTCACGGCAAGTACGTCACGGTCAGCGTGACCGTGCCCGTATAGCTGCCGGCACGCTGGGATGGAAGCGGGTTGGCCGTTCCCCCGAGGTAGACCGAAACCTTGCCGTTTTGATCCAAGGTGGCGACGAACGCCGCCCGCGGGTCGAAGCCTATCTGACTGCCGATTTGCTGTGGGGGGGACCAACCACCGTCATTGGCACCGAAACTCAGCGGCAACGTGGCTCCGGCCGGCCCGGTCATGACTGCGGGCAACGCAAACTGCAGCTGAACCGGCGAGAACTTGACGCCACTGACGTCGATTTGGCCGCTGTTGAGCGCGTCCGTGCGGAGAATCGACTTGGGAAGCCCCGGGAACACCACTCCGAAGACGAGCGAGCGCACGCCCTGTGCGGTCAACGGCCGTTGGGCCGCCAACGGAACGCCCAGGATCCCCAGCAGGGAGAGACAGAGGGTGAATCGTCCGGCAGCCCATGGAAGCGCGCGCCGGCAGAGGCCCGAATCGACCCCTGCCAGCGCTGAGCCCGTGCGGCTC
>JBGPIW010000119.1:0-6952 GCA_041485045.1 Gemmatimonadota bacterium
CGCCCACGATCCGCGCACCTGATCGCGCATCGTGCCGGTGTAGGCGAGTGTTTCGAATCGAGCCGGGGCGTAGCGGAACCGCTCGACGACGACGCCTTCGTACTCCTCCCGCGTTTCCAATCCCGGAGCCCCGGGCGCAATGACCTGTGTCTCTACTCCCTGCCCCCGGAGTGCGACGGCGAGCCGCAGCACGAACGAGCCGACCGGGTCAGTGGGAAACCGGGGATACGAATGAGACAGGAACAGCACCTTCATCGGACCGGCTCTTCGAGCGGGACCGCGCTCTCGCCTTCCAGCTCCACCCGTCCATCGGGCGCTACGCGCCCAATGCGCAAGCGCGCCCGAGCATCTCGCCAGCGCACCAGCTCGTCGAGTGTCCCCACGAACGGGTGCCCGACCGACAGACCGTCCAGCAACCGAGTGTACGCCGCCGGTGCATCCGGAAAACCCAACGGGGGGATCAGGTTCGGGTGCCAGACCCCGACCCAGAGGCCGTCGACCGCGCGAGCGGCGCTCGCCAGCTCGAGGGCATCCGCCACCCAGGCCATGGGGTCCTCGACGTCGCGGTACTTGCTGAGCGCGCGGTCCATCCAGGCGAACGGGACCTCCGCGAGCGGATTTCCCTGCCCCTCCGCGTCCCAGGAGGGCAACACGTCGCATACGCCGAGTCGGAACCCGTTGCGGTCCGCGAACCCGGCGGTGCTGTCGTATCGGAACCCCGCCGCCCGCATGGCGCGCGGCGTACGCTCCAGGTCGAACCGGAGAAAGTGCTGGCGGACACCGCGAACCTCGCGACCGGCCAGCGCCGCCAGGCGAGCGCGCTGCTCGGCGAACATCTCCGACGCTGCCACGGTCGTGAAACTGCCGTGGAGACCGAGCCCGTGCCCATCCTGCAGCACGTCCGCGAGGACGCGCCGCGTGCCCGCGGCCTCAGGGCGGTAGGTCAGGTCCCCGGCGAGAAACGTGCGCCAGGTCGGTGTCCCGCACAGCATGAACCAGGTCGAATGGATGGCGCGGGTGCGTTCCGCTTCGAGCAGCGTCGCGATTCCGCGGTGGACCGGGCTGCGTCCGATCGTGCCCAGGGCAGCCGCCGCGGCCCGAGCGGTCCGACTCCAAGCGCCCTTGCGCATCAGCTCGGCGACTCGTAGCGCCGCGAAGGCGGGCCACCAGGCGACCACATCGAGATCGTGGGTGATCGCAACCGCCCACCGACGCCCGTCGGGCCACGGCACCGCGAGCCGCACCGGTCGCCGGCCGGCGGCGCCAACGACGGCAGTGCGGAAGGCGGCCGCGGCCTGCGACACGAGCGGCTCTCGCTCGACTCCTTCGGCCCCGAGGGCATTCTCGGCCGAGGGCACTCGGCCGAATCGATCGCGCGCCGACGTCCGGCGCTCGCGCGTGGCGTCCACGATGCCCGCCAGCACACCCAGCGTGGCGCGGGCGATATGGACGACCCCATCTCCGGCCGCTATGCCCCAGCGGCCGGCTCGCCAGTCCCGCAGGCTTTCGAAGCGCGAGGGACGGTCGGTGAGGTCGATCGTGACGACGTCGGCGGCGGCGTCGGCGACGGGGATGAGGCGGGCGAGGTCGGTGAGGAGGGTGAGGGCGCGTCGGTCCGGAGCGCTCAGCGTGCCGGTGCCGGGCAGTCGAATCATGGGCGTGTATCATACACCGCCCGCGCGGGCGCTGGTAGCGCATCGTATCTTGTCTGCTCATGGCACACCCCCTCCTTCCCAAGGCGCGCCTACCGCTGGGCCACCTGCTGGTCTTCGGGTGGATGCCGAGTCCTCTGAAGCGGCTCGCGTACCGCTGGGTGCTGGGCTACCGCATCGGCAAGGGCGTGAGGTTCGGCCTGGGCGGCGTGGTCATCGGGACATCGGTCGAGCTCGGCGATCACGTCGAGATCGGGATGCTGGCGATCGTGATGGGCCGCGAGATCCGGATCGGCCGGCATTCGAGCGTCGGCACGCTGAGCTACCTCTCCTGTCGGGTGATCGAGATCGGCGAAGACGCCAAAATCCGCGAGCAGGTGTACGTCGGTGGCCCGCAGCTGCCCGAGTCCCGGTTCTCGCTGGGGAGTCGCACGATCATCCTGCAGATGGCCAACATCAACCCGACGAAGCCGGTCGTCATCGGCGACGATACGGGGATCGGCGGACATTGTCTGATCTTCACGCACGGAGCGTGGCTCAGCAATCTCGAGGGGTACCCCGTCACCTATGAGCCGGTGACGCTGGGGAAGAGCGTCTGGCTGCCCTGGCGGGTCTTTCTGATGCCGGGGACGACGATCGGGGACGGGTCGGTGATCGGGGCGAATTCCCTGGTGAGCGGGACGATCCCGCCGAGGAGTCTCGCCGTCGGTTCCCCGGCGAAGGTCATTCGCAGCGCCCCGGATTTCCCCAGGCGTCTGACCGATGGTGACCGGGCGAAGCTGGTCGCGGAGATGCTGGCAGAGTTCGATCGCTTCGTCGCCGACGATCAGGTGAACATCAGCGACGACGGCGGCTCGCGTGTCTATACCTACCGAGGACGGGCCTGGCGACTGCATTGGTGGCGGGGCGATGGTCCGCCCCCGGAGGCCGCACGCGGGGACACGGTGCTGGCGGAGCGGGCGTTGCCCGCGACGGTGCTGGTTGACTACCAAGCGCGCGGTGCGTCCTGGCTGGATCTCGGAACCAAGACGCGCTGTGAAGACGGGTCCCCACTCGCCGAAGAGCTGGCGCTGTTTCTCGGGCGCTACGGGATTCGATTGCGGCGGGAGGGCTAAGACCTATCGAATCATGAACGTGGCTTCTCACGCAGGTGGTCGACATCCCGTTGCAGCGCTCGGATTTCCTCGCGCTGCCCTGCCACCAGCTCCCCGACGAACCCAAAGCCGAACAGGATGAGGCCGGCGATCACGAGCAGCAGCACGAGATAGAGAAACGCGCGGTTTCCCTGTTGATAGGCATAGCGTTGCACGAATTCGTACACCCCGACCAGAAACCCCAGGAATACGAGCAGGGCGCCGGTCACGCCGAAGAACAGCATCGGCTTGCGGCCGAACCGCAGCTGGAACCACACCGACAACAGGTCGAGCACGCCGACCGGGATGCGGCCGATGCCGAACTTGGACTTCCCGGCCCGCCGTGGGTGCACCGGCAGCGGGCGCTCGGTGAGCCGGAATCCCTGCCCCGCCGCGATGACGACCATGAACCGATGCCAGTCGGGCCGCAGGGGAATCACGTCCATGACTTCCCGCCGGTACGCTTTGACGGAATTGAGGTCGGTGACGCGTACGCCGAACAGCCAGCGGCACAGCACGTTGTAGACAGCGGAGACAAAGCGCTTGTCGTAATGGCCCTGCTTCGCACCGGTCGCGATATCGGCCTCATCGGCCAGCACGGGGGCGACGAGGGTCGGGATGTCGGCGGGGAGATACTGCAGGTCGGCGGGCCAGAACACGAGGATCCGGCCCGCCGCGGCCTCCGCCCCGGTGTGGAGGGCGTCGGCAATCCCGCGTTGTGACCGGTGGGTGAGCACGCGCAAGAACGGATGCTGTGTGGCGAGCCGCCGCAACACGTCGGGGCTGTCGTCGCGGCTGCCGTCGTCGATGATCAGGAGCTCGCAGATGTAGGGCTGCGGCAGCAGCGCTTCCCGCATCAGCCGCACCAGCTCCGGCAGGTTCTCAGCCTCGTCCTTGGCCGGGACGAGGACGCTTACCTCCGGACGCGCGGCGCCCGTGGCGAGGCTCACAGCCGCCGCCGCATGCGCGCGGGGAGGATGTTGAGCTGGTCGCGGTACTTGGCCACCGTGCGGCGCGCGATGCGCACACCTTTGTTGCCGAACATCTCCACGATCTGCTGGTCGGTAAGCGGTTCTTTCGAATCCTCGTCCGCCACCAACTTCTGGATCTGCGCCTTGATGGAGCGCGCGCTCGCGTCTTCGCCGGTGGACGTCTGGAGCCCGCTAGAGAAGAAGAACTTGAGCGGCAGGAGTCCGCGCGGCGTCTGGACGTACTTCTCGTTGGTCACCCGGCTCACGGTGCTCTCGTGCATGCTGATGACGTCGGCGACCTCGCGGAGCGTCAAGGGCCGGAGGTACTCCACCCCCTTCTCGAAGAATTCGCGTTGCCGATCCACGATGAAATTCATCACCTTGAGCATCGTCTGGCGGCGCTGTTCGATGGCCTGGATCATCCAGTGCGCGCTGTTCAAACGCTGGTTGATGAAGTCCTTGTTCTCGCCCTTGAATTGCTTGCGGTCCCGCGCGATGTCCTGGTAGGTCTTCGAAATCCGCAGCCGCGGCAGCCCGCCGTCGTTGAGCGTCACGTGGTAGGCTTCCCCGATCTTCTCGACCGTGAGGTCGGGGGTGATGTAGGTGTCGTTGGCGGCGGCGTACTGCAGGCCCGGCTTGGGGTCGAGCTTCGCCAGCACGTCGGCCACGCGCTGCACCTCCGCGGGCTCGATTCCGAAGCGCTTGCCGAGGTCCGACCAGCGGTGATTCTTGAGATCTTCCCATGCCTCTTTCACCAGCCGGTAGGCCAGGGTGTCGGTCTGTTTCTTGTCCACGAGCTGGAGCAGCAGGCACTCGCGCAGGTCCCGCGCGCCCACGCCGGGCGGATCGAGGGTCTGGATGATGCGCAGCATCTCCTCGGCCTCGGCGGGTGTGTAGAGCTGCACGGCCGCGTCGCCATCCCGACGCTCGGCGAAGTCCTCGAGCATCTTGTTCGCGCACACAACGATTTCCTCGAGCGTCGCGCCGAGGTAGCCGTCTTCGGCGATGTTGCCGAGGAATTCGTCCCCGAGCAGCCGCTGCCGCGGCGTCAGATCCAGCATCTGGACCTGATCTTTGAGATGATCCGAGAGGTCGCGGGCCTCGACCGAGACGGGCTCCGTGTATTCCCGGGCCTCGGAGAGGTCCCGGCGCCCGGCCATCGCCTCGGCGCCGTCGTCGAGGAGGATGTCTTCCCAGTTGGGCTCGTCGTCGCCCTGCTTTTCCTTCTCGGCCTTCTCCTTCTCGGCGGCCGCGCTCGAGGACTCCTCGGGCTCCTCTTCGGTCTCCACCATTTCGAGGAACGGGTTGCCGAGCAGCTCCTGCTTCAAGTGTTGCTGCAGGTCGAGAAGCGGCATGTACAGGAGATCCATCGCCTGGAACAGGCGCGGGTTGATGCGCAGGTCCTGCCGCATCCCGAGGTGTTGATGCATGCCGGGCTTCACGCGGCTTGCCCCAACCGCGCGCGAAGGCGGGCCGTGAGGGTAGGCCCGAGGTAGCGTTCGGCCACCCGGTCGTTGAACACCAGCTCGCGCACCGTCCCCGACACCTGGACTCGACCTTCGAACATGATGTACGCCCGGTCCACGATGTCGAGCGTCTGCTCCACATTGTGATCGGTGATCAACACTCCGATGCCACGTTGGCGCAGGCCGGCGACGATGGTCTGGATGTCGTGCACCGCGATCGGATCGACGCCGGCGAACGGCTCGTCGAGCAGCAGGAACTTCGGCTCGGTGACGAGCGCCCGTGTGATCTCCAGTCTGCGCCGCTCGCCACCGGAAAGCTGGAAGGCCTTCTGGCGGCGCAGGTGTTTCACGCCGAGCTCGTCGAGCAGCCCCTCCAATCGGGCGGCCCGCTCGGACGCGTCAATCGGCAGGGTCTCGAGAATGGCGAGGACGTTTTGTTCCACGGTCAGCTTGCGAAAGATGGATGGCTCCTGCGCCAGGTAGCCCAGCCCGGCGCGCGCGCGACGGTACATCGGCTCCGTGGTGATGTCTTGGCCGTCCAGGAGAATGACACCCTGCTCGGGTCGGATGAGCCCGGTGAACATGTAGAACGTGGTGGTTTTGCCCGCTCCATTCGGTCCGAGGAGGCCCACGATCTCGCCTTGCTGTAGCTGGATGCTGACGTCGTCCACCACGCGGCGCCCCTTATACGCCTTCACGAGCCCCGCACTCTCGATCTTGCTGCCCCGGCGCACCGGGGCCGTCGCGGTGGCGCCCATGGTCTCGGCCCGCTCGAGCGTGGCCGCAGCTTCGTCGAGCAACCGGGCGGTCATTCCCGGGCGATCCGCCACGAGCGACGACCAGACCTCAGCCGTGACGGATACTGGCGCGTCGTCGCGCCATTCCGCTGGGAGCGAGACGATGCGATCGAGGGCGAGGCGCGGCAGCACTGAGTCGCGCAGGTATTCTCGCGCGTCGTCCACGGAGAGGCTGCCCGATGCCTCGTGGGCTGTCCCGCGTACCCGCTCCCGGATCTGAAGGAATTCTTCCCGGTAGGCGACGGCGAGGGTGCCGAACGGAGCGCTGCCACGGTCGTCCGCCACCCGGACCAGCGCGGCGACCGCGAGGGGCAATGACGAGTCCCGGGCGGCGAGCAGCGCCTCGAGGGGGGACGCGCCGGTGGGCGGCAGGTCGGTCACGTGGAGTCCTTCTTGGCCGTCGAATCCGGGGCCGGTGGACGGGACTCCAGGTGGACGCCGTCGGCCCGCCCGCCGACGGTGACCCGGTCGATATGCGCTTGTTTCAGGACGATGTCGATGGTTTTGCCGCGCGAGTAGTTCAACGCCGGGGCGCTGGTCGAATCGCGTCCGTACATGTGCGTCAGCGCCCGCGCCGCACCTTTCGCTATGATGCGCCGGATCCGGCTGCGCGGTGTTCCCGTGGAGTCCCGCTCCTGCCCCCATCGAGCGGTGAGCGTATCGCCCGCGATGCAGTCCACCGAGGTGCCGAGGCAGCTGGAGAGGCAATCGGTGTTGTCGCCGGTGCACGGGCCGCGCACGCTGGGGACCGTGGAATCTCGCTTGGAGGCCGAGAACGCCCGGCCGAAGCCGCGGCCCTCGGTGAGGACCTGGTCCGGCACGTCGAGCGCCAGGGAGTCGGCCCGGATGTCCTGGAGCGCCGAGACGGCGTGCGGGCGTGACGTGGTACCCCAGGCGAAGGCCTGCTGCAGCTTGCGGCGTTCGATCGCCAGA
>JBGPIW010000120.1:0-6908 GCA_041485045.1 Gemmatimonadota bacterium
GCCGGAGACGGCGCGCCGGCGCAGCGCCTGCTGCTGCCGCTCACCTTGGAGTTCACGGCCCCCGAGCTCGAGGCGATCGAGGCCCATCGGGAGCTGTTGCAACGCGTCGGCTACGAGCTCGAGCCGTTTTCCGGCCGGACGGTCGTCGCCCACACGGCGCCCAACCCGCACCCGCGGTTCGAGGCGGCCCGCTGCCTCCAGGAGCTGGTGGGCGACTTGGCGGGGGGGCGCTTCGGCGGGTGGGCGAACCGGCTGGAGCGCTTCGCCGCGACCTTCGCCTGCCGGGCGGCGGTAAAAGCGGGGCACCATCTTGATCCCGACGAAGCCCGGGAGCTGGTACGACGCCTCCTCGCTGCCACCCTGCCGGCCCACGACGTCCACGGTCGTCCGACGATCGTGCAGCTGCCCAAGGGGGAGTTGGAGCGGCGGTTTGGGCGGTGACCGTTGGACGACGTCACGACGCCACGCCAGACGAAATATGTGTACGACGTGCTTTCTTACAGCGTGCCGTCATACCTCGTAGCGTCGATCCCATGACCACGTCGCGCCCGCTGACTCCGGTCCTCCTCGGCCCCACGGCCAGCGGCAAGACCGCCCTCGCGGCGGCGCTGGCCGATCGGATTCCGCTCACCGTGATCTCCGCCGATGCGCGCCAGGTGTACCGCCGGCTCGACATCGGCACGGCGAAGCCCGATCGGGCATTGCTGGCGCGCGCGCCGCATCGAGGACTCGACTTGGTCGAGCCCGGGGAACGCTACAGCGCCGGCCGATTCGCGCGTGACGCGGCGGCGTGGCTCGCCGAAGCCCGTGCGGCGGGGCGGCTGCCACTCGTGGTGGGCGGCACCGGGTTCTACGTGCGCGCGCTTGCCGACGGCCTGTTTCAGGAGCCGCCACTCGATCCAGGCCGGCGTGACGGAATCCGGTCGTGGGCCGGGGCGCTCCCGGGAACCGATGTCGCGCGCTGGGCATCGCGACTGGATCCGCAATTCACGGGCGGCGGCCGGCAGCGGGCCGCCCGGGTGATCGAGGTGGCGTTGCTCACCGGTCGCCCGCTTTCGCTGTGGCAGCGGATGGCCCGGGCCACCGGCGTGATGCGCCCGTGGTACATTGTGCTCACGCTGCCGCGCGAGCTGTTGCGGCGCCGGATCGCCGAGCGGGTGGACGCGATGCTGGCGGCGGGGCTGGTGGACGAGGTGCGGGCGGAGCTGGCGCGCGGCACCGCGGCCGACGCCGCGGGTCTCGATGGCGTGGGTTACCGGGAGACCGTCGCGGTGCTCAGCCTCCGGCTCGATCCCGCGGCCCTGCGCGACGCGATCGTCCGGGCTACGCGCCAATACGCCAAGCGGCAGGAGACGTGGTTCAGAAACCAACTGCGCTATCAGCCATCGGCTATCGGCGATCAGCCGGAGGAGGTCTGGACTCTGGATGCTACCAGAAGCTCCGCCGAGCTTGCGGGAGAGGTACTGGATCGATGGCGCGTCCTTTCAGCTCGATAGCCGATAGCCGATAGCCATGAAAATCGGCATCACCCTCTATCCCACCTACGGCGGCTCGGGCGCCGTCGCGACCGAGCTCGGGCTCGAGCTCGCGCGGCGCGGGCACGACGTGCACTTCATCTCTTACGCGAGCCCGTTCCGGCTGCGCGGCATGATGGAGCGGGTCACGTTCCACGAGGTCGTACCGGCCGACTACCCCCTGTTCGAACAGTCGCAGTATGCGTTCGCGCTGGCGGTGAAGCAGCACGAGGTGGCGCTGCAAGAAGAGCTCCAGGTGATGCACGTCCATTACGCGATTCCGCACGCGGCGACGGCGTGGCTGGCGAAGCAGATGCTCGCCGACGAGCGGGATCTGAAGCTGGTGACGACGCTGCACGGTACCGACATCACCCTCGTCGGCAAGGACCCGTCGTACTTCAGTCTCACCAAGTTTTCGATCGAGCACTCGGACCGCGTCACGGCGGTGTCCGAGTTCCTCCGCGCCGAAACGCACCGTTTCTTCGGCTGCGACAGCTGCGAGATCGTCGTAATCCCGAATTTCGTCAATCGCAGCGAGTACTTTCCGCCCGCCGATGCCGCGGCGCGCTGCCGCCTCGCACCGGTCGATCACCGCGTGCTCATGCACGTCTCGAACTTCCGGCCGGTCAAGCGCGTGCTGGACGTCGTCCGGGTGTTCGCCGCGGTTCGCAAGGCCGTGCGGTCCACCCTCGTCCTCGTGGGCGATGGGCCCGAGCGCGATGCCGCGCAGCGCGAAGCGGCGAACCTCGGCATCAAGCGGGACGTCCGATTCATGGGCCGGGTCGATGACGTGGCCGACGTGCTGCGCGGCGCGGATCTGTTCCTGCTGCCGTCCGAAACGGAGTCGTTCGGGCTCGCCGCGTTGGAGGCGATGGCGTGCGGAGTGCCGGTGATCGCGAGCCGGGTGGGTGGGCTGCCCGAGGTGGTGGAAGACGGGGTGTCGGGTTTCCTGACGCCGGTGGGCGACGTGGCGGGGATGACCGAGCGAGCCGTCGCCATCCTCAAGGACTCCGCCCGCCACGAAGCGATGCGACAGGCCGCGGTGGCGCGTGCCGGCGACTTCGCGGCCGAGCGTATCGTGCCCCAGTACGAGCGGCTGTACGAGGACGTTCTGCGTGACTGATCTGTGGCGGCTCACGCGGGCGCACAATTTGCTCATCGCGGCGGCCGGGGTTGTGGCCGGGGGGTGGATCGCGCTCGGAACCGTTGCGCTTCCCAAGCTCCTCGCCTGCGCCGCTCTCTCAGCGATCGGTCTGGGGGCGGCCGGGAACGCCGCCAACGATATCGCCGACGCGACCGCCGACCGCGTGAACCGACCCGACCGGCCGCTCGCCGCCGGTCGGATGCGTCCCGAGACGGCGCACCTGGTTGTCTGGCTCGGCGCCCTCCTGGGACTGGGCGCCGCCGCGCTCGTGTCCGGGTGGCAGGTCCTGATCGGCGCGATCGCCCTGCTGGTGATGCTCGGCTACTCTCCGTGGCTCAAGCGCTACGGACTGCCGGGGAATCTCGCCGTGGCGGCGATCGCCGGCCTGCCGCTGATCTACGGGGCGCTGGCCGTGGGCCGGGCGGTGGCGGGCCTCGTGCCCTGGGTCCTTGCGGGCTGGATCCATCTCGGGCGCGAGCTGGTCAAAGATCTCCAGGACGAAGCGGGAGACCGGGCGCTGGGGCGTCGCACGTTGCCGGTTCGACTGGGACGGAGCAGGGCCGCACGGGTCGCCTGGTGGTGCTGCGTCGGTTTCGTGCCGCTCTCGGTGGTGTTGCCGCTCGCCGCACACTATAGCGGCGCGTACTTCGGAGTGGCCGTGGTGGCCCAGCTGCTCGTCCTCGTTGCGGGGCTCGGGCTGCGGCGCGAGCAGTTCGGCCGGGCGAGCCTGCTGCTCAAGGCCGCGATGGTGGTGGGTCTCGGGGCGCTCGTTCTCGGAGGGATCGCGTGAACTACTGGCAGGCGGTGGTCCTGGGGCTGGTGCAGGGGCTGACGGAATTTCTCCCGGTGTCCAGCTCCGGCCACCTGGTGCTGGCCGAGGCGCTCATCGGGGTGAAGATGCCGGGCCTCTTCGTGGAGGTGGCGCTGCACGTGGCGACGCTCGGGTCCGTCCT
Organism: Gemmatimonadota bacterium; assembly: GCA_041485045.1. Lineage (GTDB taxonomy): Bacteria > Gemmatimonadota > Gemmatimonadetes > Gemmatimonadales > GWC2-71-9 > DASTHG01. The sequence goes on from JBGPIW010000120.1 coordinate 3,612, forward strand.
CATCGTTTACGGCCGCCGGCTGTGGGAGATCATCCGCGGAGTGTTCACCGGCTCGGCCCAAGGCGTGCGCCATGCGGCGCTGCTCGCGGTCGCCACGATCCCCGCGGCGGTGATCGGCATTCTGTTCCAGAAGCCGATCGAGGAGCATTTCCATTCCATGCTGGCGCTCGGCATCGAGTTCATCGTGACCGGGTTGCTGTTGTGGTCCACACGCGGCGCGAGCGGCGATCGGACGCTCCCCGGTTGGGCGGGAGCCGTGAGCATCGGCCTCGGTCAGGCGTTCGCGATCCTTCCGGCCATATCCCGTTCTGGCGCCACGGTGGCCGCAGCCCTGTGGGCGCGCCTCAGCCCCGCCGCCGCGGCGGAATTCAGCTTCCTCATGGCAGTACCGGTGATCGCGGGAGCAGCGCTGCTGGAGGCGCGCCACGCGGCGGTGAACCTGTCCCAGGTCGGCCAGGGCCCATTCGTCGTGAGCTTCCTGGTTTCCTTTGTCAGCGGGATTTTCGCCATCCGCTTTCTCGTGGCGATGCTGCGTCGCGGGCGGTTCTACGCTTTCGCGCCGTACTGCTGGATCGTCGGGATCCTCACGATTGTCTACGCCCTGTGGCGGGGGTGACGCTCGACGGCTTGCCCGGTCCCGCGCTGGCGCGGCGCTGGAGAGTCCCCTTGTGTCAGCTGGTGAATGAGGTTGGCTCGGCGCTCGACGCGGTCCACGCGCTGGGCCACGCGGGTGCCCCGGAGGGGAGCCTGGTGTTGGCCGAATCGCAAACGGCGGGGCGGGGGCGGGACGGACGCACCTGGCAATCGCCCGCCGGCGGGATCTGGCTGGCGCTCCTGCTCCGGCCGAGGACCGCGGCACTCGGGATCGTCTCGATCCGTGCGGGATTGGTGCTCGCCGACGTCGTCGACGAGCTGCTGGGGGCGCCGCAGGCGCGCGTCAAGTGGCCCAACGACGTCCTGCTGCACGATCGCAAGCTGGCCGGGGTGCTGTGCGAGGGGCGCTGGCAAGGCGATGCGTTGCAATGGTTGGGGGTGGGGATCGGCATGAACGTCGTGAACCCGTTGCCACCGGCGCTGCGCGACAGCGCGATCGCCCTCGGGGAAGTGTTGCCCGGCATCCGCCGGCTCGACGTGTTGGACCGGCTGGTTCCCTCCCTCACCCGGCTTGGGATGTCGGCGGACCGGCTCACCGAGGGTGAAGTCGCCGCGTTTGCCGCCCGCGATTGGCTGCGCGATCGCGCCCTGCGCGGTCCGGTGGCCGGACGGGCGGCCGGGGTGCTGGCCGACGGGGCGTTGCTCGTGGAGCGGGCGGAGGGGACGACCGCGGTGCGGGAAGGTCATGTCGAGACTGCCTGATCGTTGCCTTAGCGCCTCTGCGCCTCGGCCCCTAAGTTTCTAGCGTGCTGCTCGCGCTCGACGTCGGCAATACCGAAACGACGGTCGGCCTGTTCCAGGGCGATCAACTGGCGGGCCATTGGCGGCTCACGACGACAACCGCCCGCACGCCGGACGAATGGGCAGCGCTCCTGTCCGCCTACCTCACCAACGCCGGCCATTCACCCTCCGGCGTCCGCGCCGTGGTCGTCGCCTCGGTAGCGCCGTCCGTCACCCAGAGCGTCTGCGAAGGCGTGATTGCGGTGACCGGCGTGGAGCCGGTGCTGGTGGACGCCAGCTCCCGGCTGCCGATCACCCTCGACGTGGACGAGCCGCTGACGGTCGGTGCCGACCGCGTCGTCAATACGCTCGCGGCGGTGCGCCTCTTCGAGCGTGATACGATCGTGGTGGATTTCGGGACCGCGACGACGTTCGACTGCATCACCGCCGACGGCCGGTTCATCGGCGGTGTCATCATGCCGGGGATCCGGACCGCCTCCGAAGAGCTGGTGCGTAAGACCGCCAAACTGCCGGCGACCGAGCTCACGCCGCCGCCGCACGTCATCGGGCGGCGCACCGAGGACTGCATCCGCTCCGGCGTGTTGTGGGGGACCGCCGACGCCGTGGATGGTCTCATCCGACGCATCCGGGAGGAATGGCCTGTGTCCGGTGGGAAGGACGGGCATCCCTACGTCGTCGCGACCGGCGGGCTTGCCTCCCTCGTGGCGCCGCTCACCCGGGAAATCGAGAAGGTCCAACCCGACCTCACGCTCGTGGGGCTGCGGCTGGCGGCGGAAGCGTTGGGGCTTGGCTGGTAGAGCGGGGGCGCTAAATTAGGCGCCATCAACCGGATACCGGAAAGAGCGCACCTATGACGAGCAGCGCCGTTGCCCCGACCGATCGCTCCGAGTTCCGCAACGTCCTCGCGGGCGGCACTGTGGTCGGGATCGTTACGGGTGTCAGCGTTGTGGCGTTCATCGTCCTCTCGCGGCGCATCCCGCACGGCATGCTGCGGGACCTCCTGGAGAGCGTGCTCGTCATCGCTGCGGGCGTCGCGGTGAGTTTGCTCCCAGGTCAGCGGGCGGCCGCTCGGACGGTCGAGGGCGTCGCGGGAGCGGCGGCGATCGGGCTGTGGGGTACGGTCGTATTCATGGCGATCGATATCGTGCTGTTGCGGCCCTTCAAGGCCTATCCCTGGACCTGGGATGCGATCGGCGGCGGCAGCACCTGGTGGTATCTGCCGGTGTGGTGGATGCTGGGCACTTTTCTCGCCTGGATGGGCGGCCTGCTCACCGCAGCGCGGAGCAGACGTGGGGCCGTGCCGATGTTGCAGCTGGCGATTCCGGTCGTCGTCGGCTGTGTCGCCGTGACCATCACGAGCAAGCTGCTGGGCAACCCGGCGCCACTCCCGGCACAGGCCGGCGCCGCATATGCCCTGACGCTCGCCGCCTTGGCCCTCTTCGCCAATGCGCGGAAGGCGTAACGCGTGAGCGCTGCGGGGTTGCCCCGCTGGCTGGCGCACGCGCTCGTGGTCGTCGGTTGGCTCCTCACGCCGCTCTGGGCCTGGGGAGCCTCGTTTTTCGGCCTCTGGGCGGGCGCTCATCTGGCCGTGCGGTCTACGCGGCTGTTGATGATGCTGGCGCCGGCGGTGCTGGGGGCCGCGCTGTTCGGATTCCTCACGTTGTGGGCGTGGGTGCGGTTCATGCGACGCGTCCCGCACTTGCTCGCCCATCACATGGCTGCTCGTGCGGCCGCGGAGCCTCCGCCAGATGCGATTTCTTGAGCGGGTCCTGACCGCAGCCCTAGGAGCGGCGTGCGTGACGCCTCCGCTCCTGGCCCAGCGGGAGGTCGGCCTGCTCTACGGCCACTGGTCGGCCGGAGTCGGGGGCACCACGACCTACGAGGCGCGCCTCGACCGGCCGC
>JBGPIW010000121.1:0-6902 GCA_041485045.1 Gemmatimonadota bacterium
GCCCCCGACGGCGTCCAGACGGTGGAGCAGCTCGCGGCATCGGCGGGGGTGGGTCGCCGGACGTGCGAGCGGTGGTTTCTCCGCGCGGCGATGCCCAGCCCGCGCCATTTCCTCGCCGCCGCGCGGGTGCTGTACGCGCATCGGCTGCTCCAGGACCCGGGCTTCACCGTCGAAGACGTCGCCCGGCGACTCGGCTACTCGCAGGTGCGCACACTGCAGCAGCACGCCCGCCTGTATCTGGGATTGACCGCCGGCGAGATGCGGCTGTCCCTGACGCCGGACGCCGCGCTGCAGCTTGTCGTCCGGCGGTTCCTCACGCTGCCGCATTCGGCCGAAACCGGGACGTCTTGAACCGCCTCATTCACCTCGCCCACAGTCCGGATTCGGACGATGCCTTCATGTTCTGGGCGCTGGCGACCGGGAAGATCGACACCGGCGACCGTCGCTACGCGCACGAGCTCGCCGACATCGAGTCGTTGAACCGGCGCGCACTCGCCGGAGAGCTCGACGTCACCGCCGTCTCGCTCCACGCCTATGCCTACCTCGCCGACCGGTACGCCCTGCTCGCCCACGGCGCCTCGATCGGCGACCGCTACGGGCCGCGCGTGGTGACGCGCACGGCTCCGCCCGCGGATTCGCGTCGGTCTCTCGCGGGCCGAACCGTCGCCGTACCCGGAGAGCTCACCACGGCCTATCTCGCGTTACGGCTGTACCAGCCCGACGTGCGGCATGTCGTCGTGGCGTTCGATCAGATCGAGGACTACGTCGCCTCGGGGCGCGCGGACGCCGGGTTGCTCATCCACGAAGGGCAGCTGACGTTCGCGGACCGCGGGTTGCACCTGTGGGTCGACCTCGGGGAGTGGTGGCATGGAGAAACCGGCTTGCCACTTCCTTTGGGCGGCAACGTGGCGCGGCGCGACCTGGGGGAACCGCTGCTCACGGCGATCGCCCACGACGTGAAGGCCAGCATCGAGTACGGGCTCGCGCACCGCGCTGCCGCGCTGACGCACGCCCAGGAGTTCAGCCGCGGGCTCGATCCCGCCCGGACCGATCGCTTCGTCGGGATGTACGTGAACGACTTCACCGTCGACTACGGCGAGCGGGGGCGGAAAGCCGTGGAAGAGCTACTCGCCCGCGGTCATCGAGCGGGCCTGCTCCCCGCTCCCGTGGCGCTGCACTTCATCGCCGGATAACTTCGACCCCTTCCCACAGGGATAACGGCGTGGAAGACCGCAGTTCCGTCGCCTTGCTGGTCGTGGACGACGAGGAGCCGATTCGCAACGCCCTCAAGCGGTTCCTCACCGGACAGCAATACGTGGTGCACCTGGCAGGCTCCGGCAGCGAAGCCCTCTCGGTGCTGCGCGAGCAGGAGATCGCCCTCATGCTGGCGGACATCCGGATGCCCGGCTTGAGCGGCATCGATCTCGTTCCCCAGGCGCTCGAGATCGCCCCCGACTTGGCGGTCGTGATGCTCTCGGCGATCAATGACGCGACGACCGCCGCGCTCTGCATGCAACGCGGGGCGGTCGATTACCTCACCAAGCCGCTCGAGCTCGACGATCTTGCCCGGGCGGTCCAGGGGGCGCTACGCCGGCGCGAAACCTTGATGGAAGGCCGGCGGCTGGATTACCAACTCAAAGAGGAGCTCGCCTCCCGGGCCGCCGAATGGGAGCGCGAGAGCGCGAATACCCATCGCATCACCGTGGCGACCCTCGAGGCCATGGTCAACGCCATGGAGGCGCGAGATCCGTATCTGCGCGGCCACTCTGCCCGGGTCGCCGACCTCGCCGCAACCATCGCCGCCCACCTGGATCTCACCGATGACGATGTCGAGCAGGTCCGGCTGGCTGGACGGCTGCACGACATCGGGAAGGTCGGCACGCGCGAAGCGGTGATGAACAAACCCGGGCCGCTCGCCACCGAGGAATACGAGCACGTCAAACAGCACGTCGTCATCGGCTGGCAACTCCTGTCCCCGCTGACCCGCCTCGCTCCCATCCTCGGCGGCGTCCGAAGTCACCACGAGCACTGGGATGGGACCGGGTATCCCGATGGGCTCCGCGGCGACGATATTCCCATCGCGGCGCGGATCATCGGCGCCGCGGAGATCTACGACGCGCTCTGCACCAGCCGGCCGTATCAGGACAAGGTGCCTTCCGCTCAGGCGATCCGACGGTTGGGAGAGCTGGTGGGCACCGTCCTCGACCCGAGGATCTTTGCGGCGCTGGCTGAAGTGGTCACCCGGCGCCGGTCGCTCGACTTTCTCGAGGGAGCGGACGGGGCATAAAAAGACCAAACCCGGGGGCTTGCGCACCCCGGGCTGGCGGGCCGGGCGAAGTGGCCGTCACACTTCGGCCGCGACCGCTTGGATCTATGTCGTCAGGCGCCTTACTACGCAGGCGACCTTGGATTTGTTGCATCCTGCCGTGCGACACCAACCTGCTTCCGGCACACCCCCTTAGATGCGGCACTCGTGGGAACGGTTGCAGTCCGGCGTGCCCCCCTTAACCCCGCTTCACCCGACCGAGGCGGGAGGTGGTAACTGTTTCAATCTGGGACCCCCTGCGCAGTCGGACACTCGTGTTGGCCGGTCCCCAGCCCAGCCCAAGGGGTCCGAAGACGATCTCAGGATTGGTTACCGCGAGTGAGACGCCGGCAGCGCCGGGGCCGGGCCACCGCGCGTACGGCTCCCAACCAAGCGCTCCTTCACGGTCCACCCGCAAGGAGTCGGCCCCGATGCGGAGCCGAGCCCGTGTCCCCTGCAGCACGGCGGCGGCGCGCGCAACGGCAATCGCGGTCGTGAGGTCACGGGCCGCTCCATTGGTGGCGATCCGGTCGAACGCCGGCCCCAATCGCGGTACAGTGAGTGAGAGCACGACGGTCAGGATTACGAGAACCACGACGACCTCGATCAACGTGAACCCCCGGTGCATGCGGCCGACAGTATCGCCGTCGCGACCGGCGTGCGTCATCCAATTCGCGCCGCCACGACCCGAAAAGCCCCGCGCCGCCGTGCCGGCGACGGGCTAACCCCCCGGACCGGGAGACGCTATTGTTTCCAGTGCACGCAAGCGCCCGGACTGGGAGCCGATGACCGCCGCGCCGCAGCGCGATCCCCTCCACACCCTGCGCGAGTATCGCAACCTCGCTCCGTGGAACCTCCATGACTTGTCCGTGGTCGTGGGGGCCGTCCTTGAGGCATCCGCAATCACGCCGATCAACGCCGCTGCCCGGGCCACGCCCAGCCAGCGGACGATCCGGTTCTATGTGGCCAAGGGCCTGGTGTCTCCTCCGGACGGCCGCGGCACGGCGGCGACGTACACGTACCGGCACTTCCTGCAACTGCTGTGCATCAAACTGCGGCAGATGGAGGGGGCAACCCTGGCGGCCATCACCCGCGACATGCAGGACCAGACCGGGGACGTCCTGGAGCGACGCGCCGCGCAAACCCTAGGTGCCGTGCTCCCGCCGCCCGATCGGCTGTCGTTGCGGGGCGGCGAGGGGTTGCCACGCGGACGCTCCGGGCGCGCCATCAATGCCTGGCTGGCCCGCGATGTGGAACGGGAGCCCGGCAACCCGAGCAGCTGGCGTCGCATTCCCGTGGCACGCGGCATTGAGCTGCATCTCGACGCGGACCACCCGCTGGCACGCCTGGGCCCCGAAGAGGCCGGCGTGGCGGAAGTGGTGCGTCAGGCGCTCGCGAAACTCCTGCCGCAGTGGCCCGCGTAACCCATCCTTTCCTCGAGGAGCACACATGGGCGGTTCGGTGATTCTCCTGATCATCCTGGCGGTGGTCGTGTTGTATGGGGTCAGCGCCTACAACGGGTTGATCAACCTCAAGAACCAGACGCTCAACGCGTTCAAGCAGATCGATGTCCAACTGAAGCGCCGGCACGATCTGATTCCCAATCTCGTGAACGCCGTGAAGGGCGCCATGGATTTCGAGCGGCAAACACTCGAGGCCGTGGTCCAGGCGCGCAATCAGGCGGTGGCCGTCGGAGCGAACGCGGCGCCGGGAGCTATGAAACAGGTGGCGGCGGCGGAGAACCAGCTGACCGCGGCGCTGTCCCGCTTCAACGTCGTCGTGGAGCAATACCCGCAGCTCAAAGCCACGGCAAACGTGGGTCAGCTGCAAGAGGAGCTCACCTCGACCGAAAACCGGATCAGTTTCGCACGCCAGGGCTATAACGACACGGCCACCCAGTACAACACCAAACAGCAGCAGTTTCCGACCACCCTGTTCGCCGGGATCGCCAAAGCCTCACCGGCCGAGCTGTGGGAGATCACCGATGAAGGCGAGCGCGCGGTCCCACAGGTCGATCTCTCGATGAAGCCGAAGGCGTGACGGACGACACTTCGCTCAACCTGTTTCAGCAGCAGGAAGCCAATCGCCGGCGCACGGTCATCCTGGTGATTGGCTTCGTGTTGTTCTTCGCTTGGCTCGGGTTCGGCGGTGACTTCATCTACTATCTCGCATCGGCCGACGCGGGGCCCGAGACGTATCACCACACGTTTCCGTGGTTCGGGCTGCTGATGACCGCAATCGGCGCCGGCATCGCCCGGTACGGGTTCGCCACCGGACCGAACAAGGTCTTGTGGTCGACCGGCGCTGTCGAAGTGATCGAACCCGTCACCGACAAGGAACGACAGCTCGTCAACGTCGTCGAAGAGATGGCCATTGCGGCGGGAATCCCCCGGCCGCGCATTTGGGTCGTGCCCGACCCGGACCCGAATGCGTTCGCGACGGGGCTCGACCAGGGGCATTCCCACATCGCCGTCACGCAAGGATTGCTCGACCTGTGCAGCCGGGACGAGCTCCAGGCCGTGATCGCCCATGAGCTCGGGCACGTGGTGAACCTCGATGTGCGACTCATGACTACCCTGGCCGCGCTGGTGGGCGCGGTCGCCTTGATGCACGACGGCATGGGACGCCTCATGGGGAGCGGTCTTCGGTTAGGCAGCGGCGGGGGGAGTGGGAGGGGTGGGGGAGGTGGGGGGGGTGGCTCGCGCGGCGGAAAGAAAGGTGGCCTCGGCCAGCTGGCGATCATCCTCCTCGTGTTGTGGGTCATCACCTGGATTCTGGCCCCGATCATTTCCCAGGTGCTCGCGATGGCCGTGAGCCGTAAGCGGGAGTACCTCGCCGACGCCATGGGCGCCCAGTTCACCCGTAACCCCATGGCACTCGCCACGGCGCTGCAGAAGATCGAAGGCGCGGACGCCCCCACGAGCTCGATCAAGCGCGGTGCGGCACACCTGTGCATCGCGGATCCCCTGGGCCGGCGCATGAACCTGCACGAGGGCGCCGTGGCCAACCTGCTCGCGACGCACCCGCCGATGGCCGTGCGCATCGCGCGCCTCAAGGGAATGGCGTTCCAACGACTCAAAGCCGAGGGGCAGTTTCCCGCCGCCTGAGGGCGGGGCGCTCCCCGTGGCGCTCCTCGTGACCCCTCGTTCCTGGGCGCTGACCGGCGTCCTGGCGCTCGGTGCGGGGAGCGGACTCCTGTACCTCACCCGCACGCGTCTCCGCCGCGTGGCACAGCGTGCCGTGCTCAAGTTTCGCGCCCGCCTCGCCCGGTATCACCTGCAGCAGCGGCGGCTCGCCAAGGAGGCCTTGCTCGACGATCCTGTGGTGGGCGTGTCCGTCGCGGAACACGCCCGCGAACACGGGATCCCGGAGGCCCGGGTGTGGCGGCTCGTCGCGGGCTACATCGACGAGATTGTCCCGCACCTCAACGTCCTCTCCTACTACAAGATCGGCTACAACGTCGCGAAGCTGCTCGTCAATCTGCTGTACAAGGTGAGCGTGGACTACCAGGACGAGGCAGCGCTGGCCCGCATCCCCAAGCGGGACGTCGTCGTCTACCTGATGAACCACCGGTCCAACGCGGATTACATCGTGGTCGCCTACGTCCTGGCCCGCGGCACGCACGTCAGCTATGCCGTGGGTGAATGGGCGCGCGCGTGGCCGCTCGAATACGTCTTCAAGTCGTTCGGCGCGTACTTCATCCGGCGGCGATTCCGCGAGCCGCTGTACCACGCGGTGCTCGAGCGCTACGTGCAGCTCATCACGACCAACGGCGTCACCCAGGGCATCTTCCCCGAAGGGGGGCTCACGCGGGACGGCCGGTTGCGTCCGCCGAAGCTCGGCCTGCTCGATTACATCTGCCGGTCGGTGCTCGATCCCTCCTTTAAACGGGATGTGTGGTTCGTGCCGGTGGCGCTCAACTACGACCGCGTCCTGGAAGATCGCTCCCTGATCCGCGAGCTGACGGACCCGAGGGATCGGCCCGGGCTCGTCGCTCAGCTCTCGACCGTGACCAGCTACCTTCTCGGCAACGCCGTCCGGCTCGTGACCGGCCGCCTCAAGCGCTACGGACGCGTCGCCGTGAACTTCGGGACGCCACAGAGTCTGCGTACGTGGCTCGCGACTGCACCGCCCGGCCTGCTCGAATGGCCCCGGGAGCGCCGCCTCCCCGAGCTGCAACACCTGGCCGACGAAATGCTGCGGCGCATCGGCGCCATCATCCCCGTCACTCCGGTGCCCTTCGTCGCAGCGGCCTTGTTGTCCTTCGAGCAATCGGTGATCCGTCGTGACGCTTTGCTCGAGCGGATGGACACCCTGCGTGACCGCCTGCTGGAGGTGAACGGCAAGGTGGTGCGGGGTGGCGCGCGGATCGAGGAAGTGTGGGACCGGGCGTGGCGCATGTTACGGCTGCGGCGCCTGGTGGTGGCCGAGGGGGCGAGCCTCGTGATCCCGCCGCGCAGTCGGCCGCTGCTCGAGTACTATGCGAACTCGATCGCGCACCTCGTCACCATTCGCGCGCCCCGGCTGCCGTTCCACAAGGAGCACGATCGGGAGACGGATCTCCCGCGCCTGAAGACGGGGGAGTGGGGACCCTAAA
>JBGPIW010000122.1:0-6784 GCA_041485045.1 Gemmatimonadota bacterium
CGTCAACGAGGAATGGGTCGAGCGCTTCACCACGGGTGCGGTCAAGGGCAAGACCGGGTCGCTGACCGCGCTGCCGGTGATCGAAACGCAGGCGGGCGACGTCACCGCGTTCGTCCCGACCAACGTCATCTCGATCACCGACGGCCAGATCTTCCTCGAAACTGATCTGTTCAACGCCGGTATCCGTCCCGCGATTAACGCAGGAATCTCGGTGTCGCGGGTGGGCGGCGCGGCGCAGACCAAGATCATGAAGCGGCGCGACACCGGCGGGGGCGTTCGGCTGGCACTGGCCCAGTATCGCGAGCTCGAAGCGTTCGCGCAGTTTGGCTCCGAGCTCGATCCCGCCACGCAAAAACAGCTGGCGCGAGGGGCCCGCATCGTCGAGATCCTGAAGCAGCCGCAGTACAGGCCCCTGTCCGTGGACCAGCAGGTCTTGATCATTTTTGCCGTGACCAACGGCTACCTGGACGAAATGGACATCGCGGCGATACGCGCCTGGGAAAAAGGCTTTCTGGAGTACATGGCCGCCCAGCACCCGGGGATCGCCGAGGAGATCAAGACCAAGAAGGCCCTGTCCGACGACCTCACCGCCCGGCTGCGGAAAGCGATCGACCAGTTCAAGGCCATGGGTAGTCACTGATGGCCAAGGCGCGCGAGCTGCGCCGCCGCATCAAGTCAGTCCAAAGCACGCGGCAGATTACCCGGACGATGGAGATGGTCTCCACTTCCAAGCTGAAGCGGGCCCAGGACCGCGTCGTGGGCGCCCGCCCCTACGCCGCGGCCCTCGCCGAGGTACTGCGGGAGCTGTATGCCCCAGAGTACGCCGCGGACTTCCCGCTGCTGCGTCAACCGGAGGGTGGGACGATCCGCCGCGCGGCACTGGTGCTCATCACTTCGAACCGTGGGCTGTGCGGGGCGTTCAACGCCAACCTGATTCGCGAGGCACGACAGCGGATCCGGGCGCTCGAGGCGGCCGGGTCGCAGGTGGACCTGCACCTCGTGGGAAAGAAGGGCGTGAACTTCTTCCGCTTCACGAAGCGGGCGGCGGCGTCCGCGCGCGTCGACATCGGCGATCGCCCGACGGCGGCGCACGCGGGAGAGCTGGTGGATTCGTTGATGCAGCAGTTCGCCGACGGGGCGCTGGACGCCGTGGACGTGGTGTTCGCGAAGTTCAATAGCGCAGTGAGTACCCCGCCGACGACGCTACGGATTCTTCCGGTGACCCCTCCCCAGGCGGACGGGCGGACGGGCGGACCGGTGGATCCGGGTGCGCACACTCTGACCGCCCAACCGCCCGTCCGCCCGTTTTTTATTCTGCAGCCGTCGGCGGGCGCGATCCTCGAGAAACTGGTGCCGCTCTACGTGCGGAATCAGGTGTACCGCGCGCTGGTGGAGACGGCGGCGGCCGAGCACGGCGCCCGGCGCACGGCGATGAAAAACGCCACGGACTCGGCGGGGGACATGCTGGACGTGCTGCGCCGCACCTTCAACCGGGCGCGGCAGGCGCAGATTACACAGGAGATCGCGGAGATCGTGGGCGGGGCGGAAGCACAGCGTGGGTAGCCATCAGCGGTCAGCCGTCAGGTGTGACGGCACGCTGATGACCGATGGCTGACGGCTGACGGCAAAGGATCTTACATGGCGACCAAGACACAGAGTGCGACGCAAAAGCCGGCGGGCGCGAAGCCGCAGAACGTCGGCAAGGTGATCCAGGTCATCGGCCCCGTGCTCGACGTGGAGTTCGAGCCCGAGCATCTGCCCGAGCTGTACAACGCCCTCGTGGTGGACCGGCCCGCCGGCAACGGGATGCCGGCGTTACACCTCGTCGCCGAAGTGCAGCAGCACATCGGCCGCAATCAGGTGCGCGCCGTCGCGATGATTTCCACCGACGGCGTGGTGCGGGGGATGCCTGCGGTGGATACGGGCGGTCCGATCACGGTGCCGGTGGGGAAGGCGGCATTGGGCCGTATCCTGAACGTGCTGGGCGACCCGGTGGACGAAGGCCCCCCGATCCCGGCCGATGCGGAGCGCTGGCCGATCCATCGTGAGACGCCGAAGTTCGTCGACCTCGAGCCCAAGACGCAGGTCTTCGAGACGGGCATCAAGGTCATCGATCTGATCGCGCCGTTCGTCAAAGGCGGGAAGATCGGCCTGTTCGGCGGGGCGGGTGTGGGCAAGACGGTCGTCATCCAGGAGCTGATCAACAACGTCGCCAAGGGCCACGGCGGGAAGTCGGTGTTCTGCGGCGTGGGGGAGCGCACCCGCGAGGGCAACGATCTGTATCTCGAATTCAAGGAAGCGGGCATCCTCGACAACGTGGCCCTGATCTACGGCCAGATGAACGAGCCGCCGGGCGCCCGGCTGCGCGTCGGGCTGACCGGCCTGACGGTCGCCGAGTACTTCCGCGATGTCGAAGGCCAGGACGTGCTGGTCTTCATCGACAACATCTTCCGGTTCACCCAGGCGGGCTCCGAAGTGTCGGCGCTGCTTGGCCGGATGCCATCGGCGGTCGGTTATCAGCCGACCCTCGCGACGGAGATGGGCGAGCTGCAAGAGCGCATCACCTCGACGCGCAAAGGCTCGATCACGTCCGTGCAGGCGATCTACGTGCCGGCCGACGACCTGACCGACCCGGCGCCGGCGACCGCGTTCTCGCATCTCGACGCGACGGTCGTGCTCGACCGTGCCATCGTCGAGCTGGGGATCTACCCCGCGGTCAACCCGCTCTCTTCGTCGAGCCGCATTCTCGACGCGCAGTACCTGGGCGACCGGCACTACAAGGTGGCGGTCGAGGTGCAGCGTATTCTGCAGCGCTACAAGGATCTGCAGGACATCATCGCCATCCTCGGGATGGACGAGCTGTCCGAGGAGGACAAGATCCTGGTGGGCCGCGCGCGCCGGGTGCAGCGGTTTCTGTCCCAGCCGTTCTTCGTGGCGTCGCAGTTCACCGGCCGCGAGGGCAAGTACGTGAAGCTCGAGGAGACGATCGCTTCGTTCGAGCGCGTGGTGGCCGGTGAGTTCGACCACCTCCCCGAGCAAGCGTTCTATATGGTGGGCGCGATCGAGGACGTCGTCGAGCAGGCGAAGCAGATGGCGGCGGCCTGATGCGGGTGACGGTGATCTCCCCGGACCGGTCGCTGTTCGATGGCGAGGCGACCGAGGTGGTGGCGCCGGCGTTCGACGGACTCGTCGGCGTGTTGCCGGGCCATGCCCCGTTCTTGACGATGCTGGGGACGGGGACGCTTGCGATCAGCAACGCAAACGTGACGAGCCGGTTCGCCGTTGTTGGGGGCATCCTGCAGGTGTTGGACGACGTAGTGCGGGTGGTGGCCGAACGCGCTGATCCGGTTGCCGCCACCTGATGGACATCAACTCGGAGGGTCTCATGAAACGGTTGTTGCTTTCGGTTTTCTCGGTAGCGTGCCTCGTCGGTGTGGGGAGTCTCTCAGCGCAGGGCGTCCGGTTCGGCGTCGGCGGTGGCCTGCTGATGCCGATGGGGGACTACAAGAACGGCGACAAGGCGGGCTTCCTGGTCGGGGCCGACGGCACGTACTGGCTTACGGGTAACCAGATCGGCATCCGTCTCGACGCCAGCTACAGCCAGACGAGCGAAAAATCTGGCGTGTTGGCGCATAAGACCAAGATGATCGGCGGCATGGCGGAAGTCGTGTACGCGTTTATGACGCAGGCAGATCAGATCCGTCCCTACGTCCTGGGCGGCGTGGGCATGTTCAACATCAAGCTCTCGGCGAGCGGCGGCGATACTTCCACCACCAAGGTGGGATTCGGCGGCGGTGCCGGCCTTGCGTTCAAGGTGGGCTCTGGCTCCACCCGGCTATTCGTCGAGGGGCGCTACACGAGCGTGAGTGTGTTCGGTACGACGCTCCCCTTCCTGGGCGTGAAAGCCGGTTTCCGTTTCGGCGGCAGCAAGTAGTCAGCAGCACGTGACGCGGGCCCCGGCGGACTTCGCTCCGCCGGGGCTTTAATCGCGGCCGTAGGGCAAATGCGGATTGCGTTGCTCCCCTCCTTGAGTGAATGAGTGATCTCACCGCGCGAACCGTACCGGCCCGCGCCCAACTCGAGCGGAGGTAAAGACCCGTGCACAGATCCGATATCCCCATGGTGGCTGCTGCGCTGCTCGCGATCGGCCTCGCCTTGCCAGGCACTGCATTTGCGCAGCATAAGCAGACCCGGCAGGGCTTCTGGTTCAATGTCGGTCTTGGCTACGGCACTCTTGGTTGTAAGGACTGCAGCGGTCGGACGGGCTCTCTGAGCGGTGGCCTTGCCCTGGGTGGGACCCTCAGTCAGAAAGTGGTGATCGGGGGGGGGACCAATGGCTGGACCAAGTCCGAGGGCGGGGCCACACTTACCGTGACCACGCTGACCGCGCTTATTCGGTTCTATCCATCGGCAACGGGCGGCTTCTTCCTTTTGGGTGGATTGGGAGTCGGGCAGATTCACGGGTCCGTCTCGGGATTCGGAAGCGCGACCGAGACCGGTGCTGGTGCCGTATTTGGATTGGGGTACGACATCCGGGTAGGTAACAACCTCAGCATCACACCGTTCTGGAACGGTTTCGCGATGAACTCATCCAACTCCGACGCCAACGTGGCGCAGATTGGGCTTGGTTTGACCGTCAACTGATTCCCCTCAGGCTCACCCCCGGCGGACTCCGCTCCGCCGGGGGCTTTTCTTTGACTTGCGCACCAGGTCGTCTCACGGGGTAGGAAAACCGTTCCGGGCTGGCCGGCGTTGATAGGGAGGAGCACAACGTCCCAGTTCCAAGGTGCAACGTCAACACATTTTCACCCGGAGGGTCTTGTATGCGAATTCTGCGGGCACTGTTCACTGTCGGACTCGCGTGCGCGCCGGCGATCGCCGCGGCGCAACACGACATGGCGATGGGTCACGCGATGAAGCACGAGTTCGGCGCCGACATCACGGGATTCTATCAACGTCTCTCTCTGAACGGCGCGAGCTCGAATCAGATCCTGATCGGCACCCCCGTCGATCTGCGCGTGGGCATCGGCGCCGGCGACAAAGCGACGGTGGAGCCCCGCATCAATTTCGCGTTCCACAGCAAGGGGAACTCCAACGGCGGGGCGGATTATGAGTTCATCCCCGACCTGAACTTCACCTGGGGCTTTCAGAGCAACCACAAAGGTCCCTATCTGACGGCCGGCGCGGCGCTGCGCATGGAGCACGACACATCCACGCAGACCCAGTTTGGCTTCAACGGCGGTCTTGGCACGCGGATTCCCTACGAGTCCGGCGCGATCCGGCTCGAAGCGTTCGGGCAGTATTTTCTGAAGAAGGCCGCTGACGGCATTCCGAACGAGCTCAACATCGGCGTGCGGATCGGGTTGTCACTCTGGCACTAGCCACACCCGTGGCGCGCGGTACACGTGTTTTTTGAGCGACCGGTCACGCTGTGAGTGCGGTCACACCTCCCGCAGTCGGCTGCGGCGCCCCGGAACGGATCCGCCAACATCGGGTAACGGATGCGACGCCGGCGAGGGTCGCCGGTAGACGGAACCTTCGTCTTGGGGGGAGCATCATGATACGCAAACGATTGCTGCCGGGCGCGCTCGTCCTGCTCGTCGTAACGGCAAGCGGTCTCGCCGCTCAAGCGACCGGCACCACGACGTTCAACGCGCCGTATCGCGCGTTCAGTGGCTCTGAGTTTGGGATCCTTCTCAGCTTTCCCAACGGCGGCGGCACCGCGTTCGAAGGCGCCTACCGCGTCTCCTCGGGCCGCTTCGACATCGGCTTCAAGGGCGGACTGCTCGATCCCAGCGGGTCGGGAAGCGCCGTGCTGCTCATCGGCACCGAAGCCCGCGAGCGCGTGCTCACCCATTCCGTCGATTTTCCGCTCGACGGGGCCCTCATATTGGGTGTGGGGGGACAGTTCGTGTCGGGCAGATCCCTGTTGATCATTCCGGTCGGGTTGTCGCTCGGCCGCCGGCTCGATACGCAATCCAGCGTCAGCATCGTCCCGTACGTCCAGCCGACGATGTTCGTCACCGTGGACGGCGGCTCGGATGTGCTGTTTGCGCTCGGCCTGGGGGCCGATTTCCGGCTGAGTCGCTCCTTCGACTTACGTCTTTCGGCCGGACTCGGCGATGTCGAGGGTGTGTCACTCGGCGCCGTGTGGGTGCATTGAAGCGACACACCGTTGACGGCCCACCGCCTTCCTGTCTACAGTAGGACCCGTGTGGGCACGTCCAGCATTTCAACTGCATGCGGAGGAACAGGCATGAACCGACTCTTGAGCGTCGCAGCACTGGCTTTCACGACGGCGACTCCCGCGGCCGCCCAGTTCTTGGGCATGCCGGTGTGGAACAGCCCCAAAGGCGGCACCGGCATAACGATCAGCGGTGACTACGCAAAGCCCAACGCCGACTGGGGCAAGGGGAATGCATTCGGGGCGCGCGGCACGGTCGGGTTGGGGAGCCTCAATGTGACAGCCGGGTTCTCATCGTGGAAACCGGAGGGTGCGTCGACCAGTGCCAAGTCGGTCGGTGGCGACGCGGCGTTCCGCGTGATCGGCGGCACTCTATTGCCGATCAATATCAACTTGCTGGTGGGTGGGGCGCGCACGACGGCGAGCGGGTCGCCGAGCCTCACGACGCTCGTGGCGGGAGGCGGCGTCAGCGTCAGTCTTCCCACACCCGGGATCTCGATCGAGCCGTACCTCTCGCTCACCAACCGCTGGCACAAGCCCTCGGGCGGGTCGACGGATGCGAACTTCGGTTGGACCATCGGCGCCAACCTCGGTTTCGGC
>JBGPIW010000123.1:0-6738 GCA_041485045.1 Gemmatimonadota bacterium
GAGCTGCTTGTCGAGCCGGGTGCGCCACTCGGGCGCATCGGTGAGCGCCCACAGGCGGGCGAGGACGAGCGCGGCGACGCCGTTCGGCGACGGCGTCGGGGCGTCTTGCACCGGCTTGGCGCGCGCCGCGAGGTACGCCATGCCCGGCTGGCCTTGGGCGAGGTCGAAGTAGCCGCCGGCGGGGTCGTCCCAGTGGGCCGCCCAGTGCGCTGTCGCACAATAGGTCATCACCGTGATGGCCCGCTCGCGCCATTCCTCCCGGCCGGTGGCCTCGTAGGCGTCGAGGAACGCCGCCGCACTCTGCACGTTGTCGTCCAGCATCCCGCGAGGGCCCACGCGACCGAGGACGTGACTCATTCCCGCCAGGGCGTCCCACGACTCCGTCCAGATCCGCTCGAGCACCTTCAGGGCAAGCGCGTTGCACTCGGGCTGGTCGAGCACGGCCCCGGCCTGGAGGAACGCGGAGGCCATCATGGCGTTCCAGCTCACGTAGGCCGCGGTGTCCACCGCGGGCGCGGGGCGCCGGTCGCGCGCGGCCTTGAGCTTCGGCATCGCGGTCCCAAGGATCGCGCGTTCCGCGTCGGTCGCGGGGTCTCGGTTGCGCCACAGCACGTTCTTCGCCGTGTTGTGGTGCATCTCGCCCTCGGCTTCGATGTCGAAGACGCGCCGCGCCACGTCGAGTTCCTCATTCGAGAGCACCGCGCGGGCCTCGGCCACCGTCCACGTCCAGTAGTCGCCGTCGTCGCCCGGGCCCACGTCGGCGTCCTGCGACGTGTAGAAGGCGCCGCGCTCGCGATCGGACATCACCTCGAGCACCCAGCGCACGATCTCCGACGCCACCGAGCTCCAGTACGTGTCCCGGAACGCCGTCGCGGCCGTGAGGTAGGCCTTGAGCAGCTCCGAATTGTCGTAGGACATCTTCTCGAAGTGCGGCACGATCCAGCGCTCGTCGACCGAGTAGCGGTGGAACCCGCCGCCCAGCTGATCGCACACGCCGCCCCGGGCCATGCCGCGCAGCGTCTTCTCGACGATCTCCTGGAGCCACGCTTCGCCCGTGTCGTACCAACGGCCGGTCAGGAGCATGCACGGCCCGGGGTGTGGGAACTTGGGGGTGGTGCCAAAGCCACCGTAGCGGACGTCGAACAGCCGCGCCATGTGAGACGCGGCCTGGTCGAGCAGCGCCGGGGCGACGGTGCCGGCCTTGGCTTCGTCGAGCGACTCAGTGACGTGGCGGCGGATCGCCTGGGCGTTTTCGGTGACCTTCGCCCTGTCCTCGCGGTACAACCGAGCCACGTGCTGCAGCATCGTGGCGAAGCCGGGACGTCCGTAGGAATTGTTCTCGGGTGGGAAGTACGTCCCGCCGAAAAAGACCTCGCCCCCCGGCGTGAGGAAGGCGGTGAGCGGCCAGCCGCCCTGTCCGGTCAGTGCCTGGACGGCCCGCTGGTACCGGGCGTCCACGTCGGGTCGCTCATCGCGGTCCACCTTGATGCACACGAAGTCGCGGTTCAGCACCTCGGCGACGGCCGGATCCTCGTAGGACTCGCCGTCCATGACGTGGCACCAGTGGCACCACACCGCGCCGATGTCGAGCAGGATCGGTTTGTTCTGCTCCGTCGCATGTGCGAACGCCGGCTCACCCCAGGGGAACCAGTGGACCGGTTGATGCGCGGCGGACTTCAGATACGCGGAGGCTTCGGCGGACAGGAGGTTGGACATGTAGGTCGGAATCTACCCCGGTCTCACCCTCCCAGGTATCGCACCGCGGTCTGCGTGAGCAGCTCGGCTCCGATGCCCAGGGCTGCTTCCTCGACGTCGAATGTGGGGCTGTGGTGGGACGACGAGGTGCCGTCGGCCCGCGCCGAGCCCACGAACGCGAAGCAGCCGGGCACGCGGTCGAGGAAATAGCTCATGTCCTCCCCTCCCATCGTTCGAATCCCACTCTTCACACGCTCTCTCCCTACGACTTCCTCCGCTACGCCTTTCATCAGCGCCGTCATCGCGACGTCGTTGACGAGTGGACCGGTGAGGCGGCGGAACTCGACCGTCGCCTCCGCCCCGAACGCCGTCGCGATGCCACGCGCTGTGTCTTCCACCAGCCGCGGCGCGTCATCGAAGAACCGGCCGCCGAAGGTGCGCACCGTGCCGCGCAGCATCGCCCGCTCGGGGATGATGTTGAACGCATGGCCGGCGGCGAGCTGCGTCACCGACACGACCCCTGCTTCGAACGGATCGCGGCGCCGCGAGACGAGGCTCTGCAGCGCGGTGACGAGGTGCGCCGCGACGAGCACCGGATCGATCGTGAGCTGGGGCATGGCCGCGTGACCCCCCTTGCCGACGATCGTGATCTCGAACTGGTCCACTGAGGCCATGACCGGTCCGGCCATGATGCCGATGGTGCCCACCGGCAGCGTGTTCCACAGATGGATCCCGAACGCCGCGTCCACCGTCGGCGCGTCGAGCACGCCGTCCTCGATCATTGCTCCGGCGCCACCAGAGAGCTCCTCGGCCGGCTGAAAGGCGAACTTCACCGTGCCCGGCAACGTCGCGTCCGCGAGCCGGCGGGCCACTTCCAGTCCGATCGCCACGTGGCCGTCGTGTCCGCAGGCGTGCATCCGGCCGGCGTGGCGTGAGCGGTAGGGGACGTCGTTCGCCTCCTCGATGGGGAGCGCGTCCATGTCGGCGCGCAGCAGCACGCAGCGCCCGCGGTCGCCCTTCACTCCCACCACGCCGGTGCGCCCGACGCCCGAGCGGACGGCGTAGCCGAGGCTTTGGAGGCGCTCGGCGGCGAGGGTGGCGGTGCGCGTTTCCTGGAACCCCAACTCGGGGTGCTGGTGCAGGTCGCGGCGGTCGCGGACGAGGGCAGCTTCGTCGACCGGCGGGAGGTTCATACGCGTGAGCTCGGACAAAGGTGATTGATCGCGCAGCTCTCACACTTCGGCCGCCGCGCGATGCACGTCTTCCGGCCGTGGAGAATGAGCAGGTGGGAGAAGATCGTCCAATCGGGCCGCGGCACGAGGGTCACCAGATCGCGCTCGATCTTCTCGGGTGTCTTCTCTCGAGAGAGCTTCAAGAGGCCGCTGAGGCGTTGCACGTGCGTATCGACGACGATACCCTCGTTCTTCCCAAAGGCGTTGCCGAGGACGACGTTGGCGGTCTTACGACCGACACCCGGGAGTGCCACGAGGGCCTCCATCGTGTCCGGGACCTGACCCCCGTGCCGCTCGAGCAGGGCATGGGCCATGCCCAGGATCGACTTCGTCTTGTTGCGGAAGAAGCCGGTGCTCTGGATCTCGCGCTCGAACTCCCGCGGGTCGGCGGCGGCGAACTCGGCGGCCGAGCCATACTTCGCGAACAGAGCGGGTGTGACCATGTTGACCCGCATATCGGTGCACTGGGCCGACAGGATGGTGGCGACGAGCAGCTGGAGGGGGTTCTGGTGGTCGAGCGCGCACTTCGCGTCGGGGAACTCCCGCCGCAGCCGGGCGATGATCTTGCGGGTACGCGCGCGGCGCTCAACCGGCTTCTCGGCGCTGCGTGCGCTCTTCCTCTTTATAGGGCGCCGCGCCCGCTTCATGCGCGGCGCGCACGGGCGAACGCCAGCATGCCCGCCGCGTCGCGCGTGTTGAGGAGGTCGGCCGCGGTGAGCCAGCCCTTGCGGGCGACACCGATCCCGACGGAGACGTTGGCCATGCCGGCCACGGAGTGCGCATCGGCGCCGAGCGAGATCGTGACCCCCTGGTCCTTGGCGCGGCGCAGCACGCGCCAGTCGAGGTCGAGCCGGTGCGGGTCGGCGTTTACCTCGACGGCGACTCCCCGCGCCGCGGCGACGGCGAGCACGCGGTCCAGGTCGAGGGGGTAGGGTTCGCGCGTGAGCAGCATGCGCCCCGTGGGATGGCCGAGGATCGTCAGGCGAGGGTCGTCCATGGCGCGCAGCATCCGCGCGGTCATCTCCTCGCCCGTCATGCCGAAGCCGGCGTGAACCGAGCCGATCACGAAGTCGAAGCGGTCCAGCACCTCCGGCCCGTAGTCGAGGGTGCCGTCGGGTAAGATATCCGCCTCGACGCCCTTCAAGACGCGGCACCCGTCGGTCCGTGCGTTGACCAGGTCGATCTCCGCGTGCTGGCGCGGCACATCGCCGGCCTTCAGGCCCCCGGCGTACGAGGCCGAGCCCGAGTGGTCAGTGATCCCGATCCAGGCGTAGCCCGCGGCGCGCGCCGCCTCGGCCCACTCGGCGATGGTCGTGGACCCGTCCGAGTAGTTGGAGTGGCAGTGCAGGAATCCACGCAGGTCCCGCTGCTCCACGAGCGACGGCAGCGTCCCTGCGGCCGCCGCCTCGATCTCGCCTGACCCCTCCCGCAGCTCGGGGGGGATCCAGGGGAGCCCGGCGGCGCGATAGACGTCTGCCTCGTCGGGAATGGGGTGGTGGGGATCGAAGCCGCGCGCTTCGAGCTGGTGGAGATGCGCCGCGGAGCCGGTGGCCCGCACCCAAGCGGTGCCGAAGTCTCCCGCCGTGGCGAGGACCACGTTGGCCACGAGCCCCGAATCGAATCGCAGCGTGACCGCGCCTTCCTTGTCGACGAACTCCGTTACGCCGGGCGTTTCTCCGAGCCGCCGAACCAGTCCCTCCCCCGCGCCCGCGGCGTGCCGCACGACGAGATCCACGTCCCGGATGATCTCGAGGCAACGCCGCACGCCGCCGGCGAGCTCCACGCGCTCGACGCCGGGTTCCGTCGCGAGCGCCCGACGCAGCGACTCCGCCTCCGCCCGGGCGTGGTGGTACAGCCGGAATTCGGCGGCGCGGCGCAGGCCGGCGATCCCATTGCGGACTTTTTGCGCGGTCTTCGCCCCGAACTGGGGCAGCGCGGCCAGCCGGCCGTCTCCCGCCGCCTCCTCCAGCTCGGCCAGGGAGTCGATCTGCAGGGCGTCGTGGATGCGCCGCACCTTGGAGATGCCGAGCCCGGGGACGCGCAACATCTCGACGAGCCCCGGCGGCACTTGCTCGCGCAACTCATCGAGGAAGGCGGAGCGGCCGGTGGCGGCGAGCTGGCGGGCGATCTCGAGCGATCCGCGGCCGATGCCCTCGACCTTCGCCAGGGCTCCCGAGCGGACCGCGTCGTCGAGATCCCCGGGATACTCGGCGATCACCCGCGCCGCGTTCTCGAACGCGCGGATGCGGAACGGGTTGTCGCCTTTCAGAGCGAGCGAAGCGGCGATCTGCTCGAACACGTGCCGCGCGGATTGCCGGTCCATGGCGGCGGAACGTACGTCACCGACACGGGAAGGGGGAAGAGGGACGAGGATGGGTATATTGCCCCATGATCATTCAGCTGTGCTTCGCGCTCTGTGTCACGGTGGGTTCGACTCCCGCACCGTTGCCGCGCATTCAGGCAAACCACAACGACCATCGCGCCGGATCGCTCGCGCACGGCGTATTGACGCTCCGGCTCGAGGCCCGGCTGGGCGTCTGGCATCCGGAGGCGGAAGCCGGCTTCGGGATCCCGGTGCAGGCGTTCGCCGAGGAGGGGAAGCCGCTCGAGGACCCCGGGCCGCTGATCCGGGTGGCCGAGGGGACGGAGATCCGGATCAGCGTGCGCAATGCGATTCCCGGACAGACGCTGGTCGTCCACGGCCTCGCAACGCGGCCGAGCGCCGCAGCGGACAGCCTGGTGATCGCTCCCGGCGCCGTCGCCGAGGCGCGGTTTCTGGCGGGCGCCTCTGGGACCTACTTCTATTGGGCGACCACCACCGGCGCTGCCCTCGGGACACGCCGGAAAGTGGACAGCCAGCTCACCGGCGCGTTCGTCGTCGATCCCCCCGGGGCGAGGCCGGCCGACCAGGTGTTCGTCATCGGGGTCTGGCTCGACTCGCTCACGGTGGCGGGGGTCCGGGGTAAGCGCGAAATCCCGGTGATCAACGGGAAGATGTTTCCCTACACCGAATCGTTCGACTATGCCGTGGGCGACTCGGTGCGCTGGCGTGTGATCAACGCGAGCGACCGGGAGCACCCGATGCACCTGCACGGGTTCTTCTATCGGGTGGACGCGCTGGGCGATGGGGCGCGAGACACGACGTTCGCCCCGGACCATCGCTGGCTCGCCGTGACGGAGAACCTGGGCTCGGGCTCCACGATGTCGGCCAGCTGGTCGCCGGACCGGTCCGGCAACTGGATTTTCCACTGTCACATCCTGTTCCACGTGGCGGGCGATCTCTCGCTGTCACCGCCTGTCGGAGAAACCCACGGCGGCGGGATGGAGCGGATGTCCGGGATCGTGATCCGGCTGCACGTGCGGCCGTCCCCGGGAGCCGCGGTGCCGGCAGCCGTCGGCGCCGCGCGATCGCTGCGACTCGTCGTCCAGGCGCGGCCCAAGGTGTACCGCGACGATCCGGGATTCGGGTTCGTGCTGCTGCAGGGCGATCGCGAGCCCGCGGCAGACTCGATCCGGATTCCCGGATCGCCGATCGTATTGACGCGCGGCGAGCCGGTGCAGATCACCATCGTGAACCACCTCGCCGAGGCGACGGCGGTGCACTGGCACGGGATCGAGCTCACGAGCTACTACGACGGCGTCCCCGGGATGAGCGGTGAGCCGGGCCACTTGTTGCCGTCGATCCCCGCCGCCGACTCCTTCGTCGCCATCTACACACCGCCGCGGGCCGGCACGTACATCTACCACACCCACATCGACGACGTGCGGCAGATGGAATCGGGGCTCTACGGTCCGTTGATTATCCTCCCCC
>JBGPIW010000124.1:0-6699 GCA_041485045.1 Gemmatimonadota bacterium
CTCCTGCACCCGTGCCTCGGCCAGCAGCCGCTCCACCCGGCCCGCGACCTGTGCCGACACCACGATCAGCACCGCCAGCTCGCCGGAGGGCAGCGCCTGGCTGAACAGCTGAAACTCCTCTCCGATCACCGCCGCGAGGCTAGCGCGCAGCCGCGGCAGCGTGCCGGCTTCGCGGCCGCGCAACAGCACGTGATACGCCTGTGCGTTGGGCCAGCGGCTCTCGCTCTCCAGTAGAGCGCGAAACGCCGAGAAGAAGTGCTGGTACTTCATGATCAGCGCTTTTTCCTCCTCCAGCGCCGCGGCCTGCGCCGTCAGCCGGTCGGTCTCTCGCCGCGTGCGCCACGCGAGCCGCGCCCACCGGACCAGATCAGCCGGCGTCACCGTCCCGGGCGCCGCCGACCCATTCTCCCCGACCGCCAGCGCGCTGAGGGCCTGCTCGACGTTGTCCAGGGCATCCCGCAGATGACGGCGTTCCCGCTCCTGCACGGGGCTCAGCTCGGGATGCGCGAGTGGAACCGCTTCCGGTGCCGAGAGGTGCAGGAGACTCAGGTCCTGCAGCACCCGCAGCACGTCTTCCAACCGTTCCCGCGGCCCCAGGATGCGGAGCTTCGACATCTCGATGATCACGGCGCCGACTCCCCCGCCACCAGCCGACGTACCACGTCGCCGGCCGCTCGGGCCACGAGATCGGCGGTCACCGCCTCATAGCGCGCCACCAGGGCTCCGGCATCCCGAGCCACTTCCCGCTCGCGGCGTTCCCGCTCTGCGGCGGTCTCTGCCGCGAGTCGCTGCGCCGCGGCTGCCGACTCGGCGTCGAGCTCGGCCTCCCGCTGGCGGCCGCTGGCCTGGGCCTCCGCGACCAACCGGGCCGCCTCCTCGCGCGCGGCCCGCATCGCCTCATCGAGGCGCCGCTCGGTCGCGATCAACCGGTCGAGATCCACGTCCGCAACTCCTGGTGCATCGACCGAATCTTGCGCCGCTTCCCTCCCAGCCAACGTGAAGGCTGCATAAAGGTGTCTTCACGCCGTCTTCCTCTGTTCTAGCGAGACCGCGCTGCACACTTACCGTGGCTTTTTTCCTCACCGCTACGAGCGGAGGTTTTCATGTACGTGCCCGCCCCGCACGCCTGGGCCGACGGCGAATCACTCGGTCAATACCTCGAGCACCGCGGCGTCGATCGAAGAGAGTTCCTCACCTTCTGTAGCTCGATGGCGGCCGTGCTCGGACTGGGCGAGCTCGCCACGCCACGAATCGCGCGAGCGCTGCAGGCGCAGAAGCGCCCCACCGTCATCTGGCTGCAACTCCAGGAGTGCACCGGTTGTGTCGAGAGCGTGCTGCGCACCGCCGAGCCAACGATCGGGGATCTCGTCCTCGATGTGGTATCGCTCGACTACCAGCACACTCTGATGGCGGGCGCGGGGTTCGCGGTAGAAAAGGCGATGACGGATTCGATGGCCAAGAACAAAGGTGAGTATCTGCTGGTGGTGACCGGTTCGATTCCGACCAAAGAGGGCGGGATTTACTGCACCATCGGCGGCAAGACGGCGCAGAGTATCCTCGAAGACGCGGCGCAAGGCGCCAAGGCGATCATTGCGATCGGCGCCTGCGCCCACTGGGGCAGCGTGCAGGCGGCGCGACCCAACCCCACCGGCGCGGTGGGAGTCGGCAGCATCATCACGGACAAGCCGCTCGTGAACATCGCCGGCTGTCCGCCGATCGGTGACGTGGTCACGGCGACCATCGTCCACTATCTGACGTTCAACCGACTGCCCGAGCTGGACCACGAGAAGCGGCCGATGTTCGCCTATGGGAAGCGGATCCACGACCAATGCTCGCGGCGCGCCCACTTCGACGCCGGTCAGTTTGTAGAGACGTTCGACGACGAGGCGGCGCGCAAGGGCTACTGCCTCTATCACGTCGGCTGCAAGGGACCCGCGACGTACTCGCCGTGCCCGATCTTCCTCTGGAACACACGCACCAGCTGGCCGATCGGCGCTGGGCACCCGTGCATCGGCTGCACCGAGCCGAACTTCTGGGACACGATGACCCCGTTCTACGGACGCCTGCCGAACGTGGCCGGCTTCCCGGTCGAGCGCACCGCGGACACGATCGGCTTGTCGCTCGCCGTCGGCGCCGCAGCGGGCGTAGCAGCGCACGCCATCGCGACCGGCGTCCACCAGGTGCGCGAGCGGCGCAAACTACCCGTCATCGAGACCCCCACGAAGGGCGAGGGAGGCGGCCATGGCCAGCACTAGAGTCGTCGTCGATCCCATCACCCGGATCGAAGGACATCTCCGCATCGAAGCGCAGGCGGAGAACGGGCGCATCAGCAATGCGTGGGCCACCTCGACGCAGTTCCGCGGCATCGAGATCATCATGCAGGGCCGGGACCCGCGCGACGCCTGGGCGTTCACCCAGCGCATCTGCGGCGTCTGTACCGTGGTGCACGCCGTGGCCTCGTGCCGCGCCGTGGAGGACGCGCTCGACATCCACATCCCGGCCAATGCCAACCTCATCCGCAACCTGGTCCACGGGATGCAGTTCGTGCAGGACCACGTGATCCACTTCTATCACCTGCACGCGCTGGACTGGGTGGACGTGGTGAGCGCGTTGTCGGCCAATCCGGCGGACACCGCCACGATCGCCCGCAAAGTCTCACCCTGGCCCAACAACTCGGAGACGTACTTCCGCGACGTGCAGAACCGCCTCAAGACGTTCGTCTCGGGAGGGCAGCTCGGCATCTTCACCAACGGCTACTGGGGTCATCCCGCCTACAAGCTTCCGCCGGCGGTGAACCTGCTCGCGGTGGCGCACTACCTCGAGGCGCTCGACTGGCAGCGCGACGTCATCCGGCTGCACACGATCTTCGGCGGCAAGAACCCTCATCCCAATTTCCTGGTCGGGGGCATGGCCTCGGCGATCAACCTCGACGGCACCGCCACCATCAACACCGAGCGCCTGACCGACATCCACGACATGATCAAACGGGCGCTGACGTTCGTGGAGCAGGTCTATTGGCCCGACCTCGTGGCCATCGCCGGGTTCTACAAGGACTGGGCGGCGATCGGTGGCGGGACCGGCAACTATCTCGCCGTGGGCGAGTTCCCCGACGGCGACGTGCGGGACGTGAATACCCTGTACTTCCCGCGCGGGATGATCGTCAACAAGGATCTGTCGAAAGTTCTGCCCTACGATCACATGAAGGTGCAGGAGTACATCAACAGCTCGTGGTACGAGTACTCCAAGGGCGACGACGCGGGGCTCCATCCCTACGAAGGCGAGACCAAGGCGAAATACACCGGCCCGCCAACACCGTGGACCTACCTCCAGGACCAGAAGAAGTACAGCTGGATGAAGGCGCCACGCTACGACGGGCGTCCGTTCGAGGTCGGGCCGCTGGCCCGCATGCTGGTCGCCTACGGGTCGGGGCACAAGGATGTGAAGGAAATGGTGGGAGCGACGCTTGGCGCGCTCAACGTCGGACCGGCCGCCCTGTTCTCCACGCTCGGGCGCACCGCGGCCCGCGGCATGGAGACGGTGCTCCTGGCTCGCCGGCTGCAGGTGTGGTACGACAAGCTCGTGGACAACATCCGCAACGGCGACACTCGTACCTTCGACGACTCGAAGTGGGACCCCGCGAAGTGGCCCGCCAAGGCGCAGGGGTACGGCTATCTCGACGCGCCGCGCGGGGCGCTCGGGCACTGGGTGCAGATCGAGGACCAGAAGATCGCGCGCTATCAGTGCGTCGTCCCCAGCACGTGGAACTGCTCGCCCCGCGACGGCAAGGGCGTCCCGGGACCGTATGAGGCGGCGCTGATGGATCACCATCCGCTGGTCGATCCGGAGCGACCCATCGAGATTCTGCGCACCATCCACTCGTTCGACCCGTGCATGGCGTGCGGCGTGCATGTGCTCGACGCCACGGGCCGCGAGGTGACGTCGGTGAGGGTCCAGTGAGAGCCGCGGCGGAGCGCGGCCTGTCGCTCGCCCGCAAGGTCCCCCCGCCCAGCGGGGAGTATCGCTGGGTCTATCTGTGGGAATGGCCGATCCGGGCGATGCACTGGCTCGCCGCCGCCTCGATCGTCGTTCTGGCGTTGACCGGTTTCTACATCGGGAGGCCGTACTTCATCACGAGCGGCGAGGCGAGCTCCCATTACCTGATGGGAACGGTTCGCTTCATTCACTTCGTTGCCGCCGGGGTGTTCGTCGCCACGGCGATCGTGCGGATCTACTGGCTGTTCGCCGGCAACCAGTTTGAGCGGCTGGTGGCGCTGTTCCCGGTGCGGCCGCGGGACTGGGTCAACCTGTGGAAGATGATCAAGTTCTACTTGATGATTCAGCCCGAGAAGGCGCCGCACTACCTGGGGCACAACCCGCTGCAGCAGCTGAGCTACACGGCGCTGTACGGAGTGGCCGCGGTCCAGGTGATGACGGGGTTCGCGATGTACGGGCAGTCGAATCCCGGCGGCTTCTTCTATACGGTGTTCGGTTGGGTCGCCAACATGCTGGGCGGCATCCAGGAAGTGCACTTCGTGCACCATGTGTTCACCTGGGCGTTCCTCATCTTCGTCCCGATCCATTTGTACCTGGCGGTGCGGGCGGACAATATCGAACGGACCGGCACCATCTCCTCGATCATCTCCGGTGGCCGGTTCGTGCCGCGCGACGAGCACTATGTCGATCAGTGAAGCAGGCGGAACCGTCGTCATCGGGCTGGGCAACCCGCTGATGGCGGATGATGGGGTGGGGATCGCGGCGCTGGAGCGGCTCCGCGCGGCCGGCGCGCCCCCCGACGTCGAGCTGGTGGACGGCGGCACCTGGGGGATGAACCTGTTGCCCATCATCGAATCGGCGGGGCGGGTGCTCCTGATGGACGCGATCGATGCCGGGGGAGCGCCCGGCACGCTGCACGTTTTGGAGCGGGCGCAGATCCCGCGCTACCTGGCCACCAAGATCTCTCCACACCAGGTGGATCTGCGGGACGTGCTGGCGCTTGCCGAGCTGCGGGGGAACCTGCCGGAGCAGACCGTCGCGGTCGGGCTGCAACCCCAGCGGGTCGAGATGTCCTGCGGGCTCAGTGACGCCGTGGAGACGCGCCTGGACGACCTCGTGGCGGTGGTCACGCAACGCCTGGCGGTGTGGGCCTCGGCCGATGCATGAGCTCGGCCTCGCGCTCGAAGTCTGCCGCATGACCGAGGAGCGCATCGGCTCCGGTGGGATCGCCCAGGTCCGGGCGGTCGGAGTGGAAATCGGCGACGAGGCCGGCGTCGAAGTCGGAAACTTTCAGTTCTGCCTGGAGACGCTACTCGCCGAGCCGCCGTTCCGTGACGCGCGGCCGGTCATCGTGCGCCGGCCGGGCACGGACCTGCGACTCGCGTACCTGGAGGTGGACGATGGCCGTCCGGACGATTGACGTCCGCGAGCGCGTCATGGCCCGGAACGACGAGCTCGCCGAGCAGGTGCGCGAGCAGCTGCGCGCGGCGCGGGTTCCGGCGCTCAACCTCGTTTCGTCTCCGGGCGCGGGCAAGACGTTGCTGCTCGAGCGGACCCTCGCCGACCTGGGTGGTGAGATGGTGATCAGCGTGATCACCGGCGACGTACAGACCCAGAACGACGCCGACCGGCTCGCGCGCCACACCGATCGCCTGGTCCAGGCCGTCGTCACGAACGGCGCTTGCCACCTCGACGCGCGCCAGGTGCTCACTGCCCTCGATGCGATCGATCTGACGATGACGGATCTGCTCTTCATCGAGAACGTCGGCAACCTCGTCTGCCCCGCAAGCTGGGACCTCGGCGAGGACGCGAAGGTCGTGCTGTTCTCGGTCACGGAAGGCGAGGACAAGCCGGTCAAGTACCCGAAGATGTTCCAGGAGGCACGGACCGTTGTGTTCACCAAGCTCGACCTGCTCCCCCACGTTCCGTTCCGCATGGAACGGGCGATCGAGTACTGCCGCCATGTGAACCCGGAGCTCCAGTTCCTGTTTACGTCTGCCCTGATCGCCGACGGCCTCGACGAATGGTATCGCTTCCTCCGGGCCCAGGTCCGGGGATCACGCCCGCGGTGAGCGCGCCGGCTCGCGCCGCAACCGCCGCCGCCCGCCTCGAGGTCACCGGCGTGGTGCAGGGGGTCGGGTTTCGCCCCTTTGTCCACCGCCTGGCACGGCGGCATGGACTCGCGGGCTGGGTGCGGAACGCCGGCGGCGCCGTCCAGGTCGAGCTGGAAGGCTCTGACGCGAGCATCGCCGACTTCCTGACCGAGCTGCGGCGCGAGGCCCCTCCGCTGGCACGGATCGAGGACCTCGCTGTGGAGCGCGTCGCGCCGGCCGGCCTCGCCGGCTTCGAGATCCGGACCAGCGCCGTCGAGCTCGACCGGCGGCTGCCCGTCTCCCCCGACGTGGCATTGTGCGCCGCTTGCGAGGCGGAGCTGTTCGACCCGGCGAACCGCCGCTACCGCTATCCGTTCATCACCTGCACCGACTGCGGGCCGCGCTTCACGGTCATCGACGCGATGCCCTACGATCGGGAGCGGACCAGCATGCACGTCTTCCCGCTCTGCGTCGAGTGCCGGACCGAGTACGATGACCCGGCCAGCCGGCGCTATCACTCGGAAACCAACAGCTGTCCCAAGTGCGGCCCGCGGGTCGAGCTGCTGCGCGACGGTGTCCGGCGAGCCGGCAGGCGCTCGGACGACCCCATCGC
>JBGPIW010000125.1:0-6656 GCA_041485045.1 Gemmatimonadota bacterium
CCTGCCCACCACATAGTCGAGCTTCTGGTCCTTGCACTGGTCCTCGGTGAGACCGATGCTCGCCACTTCAGGGTGGCAATACGTCACGCTGGGAACGTTGTCATACTTGATGGGGTGGGGCTTCTGTCCGGCGATCAGCTCCGCCACGACGACGCCCTCGCGGCTCCCCTTGTGGGCGAGCATCGGGGGACCGGCGACGTCGCCGATCGCATAATAGCCGGCCGCGGTCGTCTGGAGTGTCCGGTCGACCTTGATGAACCCGCGGTCGGAGAGCTGAATGCCGCATTCCTTCAGGCCGATGTTTTCGGTGTTCACGCCTCGGCCCGCGGCCATCAGGACCGCGGCCGTCTCGACCTGTTGCTTGGCGCCGCCCACCTCGACGTCGAGCGTCACGGTGTCCTTCGCTACGGTCGCCTTGGTGACCTTGGCCCCGGCGATGACGGTGATGCCACGTTTCTTGTAGCTCTTGGCCAGCTCTGCCGAGGCATCCGCGTCTTCGAGCGGCAGGATTCGCGGCAGCGCCTCGATCAAGGTGACCGGGACGCCGAACGCGTTGAAGATATCGGCGAACTCCATTCCCACCGCGCCGGCGCCGATGATGGCAAGCGACGCCGGAGCCTGCTCCAGGAGCAGCGCCTCGTCGGAGGAGATCACCGTCGTCTTGTTGATCTCGAGGCCGATCTGGGGAATCCCTTTCACCCGGGAGCCGGTCGCGATGACGACCGCCTTCTTCGCCTCCAGCAAGTCGGAGCCGACCTTGACCTTCCGGCCTGGCTGCAGGATGCCCGTGCCCTTGAAGACCGCGATCTTGTGCTTCTTCATCAGGAATTCGACGCCGCGGGAGTTCTGGTCCGCCACCTTCCGGCTGCGCTTCATTGCGACGCCGTAATCGGTCTTGACGGGTCCCGCCTCGACGCCGAACTCGGCCGCCACGGAGAGCAGGTGCGCGATGTAGGCCGAATGCAGCAGCGCCTTCGTGGGAATGCAACCGATGTTCACGCAGACGCCGCCGAGCTTCTCCCGCTCCACCACGGCGGTGGCCAGGCCGAGCTGCGCGGCGCGGATGGCGCACTCATAGCCGGCCGGCCCGCCGCCCAGCACGATGACGTCGAATTGGTTCGCCACCTCTGACCTCCCCTATAACAGCATCGCCAACGGGTTTTCCAGCATCTGCTTCAGGGTCTTGAGGAACGTGGCGCCGGTGGCGCCGTCGATGACGCGGTGGTCGCAGCTCATGGTGAGCCGCACCCGGCGGCGCACGGTGACCTGCCCGTCCTGGACGACGGGCTTCGGCACGATGGCCCCGACGGCGACGATGCCCGCCTCCGGCGGGTTGATCACGGCGGTGAACTGCTCGATATCGAGCATGCCGAGATTGGAGACGGAGAAGGTCGCCCCCGTGTATTCCTCGGGCTTGAGGCGCCGCTCGCGGGCTCGCTGGGCCAGCTCCCGGGCGAGGGCGCCGATGTCCGACAGCGGACGGCGGTCGGCGTGCCGCAGGACGGGCGTGATCAGGCCGTCCTCGACCGCCACCGCCATGCCGAGGTGGACCTCGTTCCAGTAGCGGATGTGATCGTCCTGCCACCAGGCGTTGCAGGCGCGATGCTTGGTGAGCGCCAGCGCCACGGCCTTCAGGATGATGTCGTTGAAGCTGATCTTCCCCTCATCGCTGAGCTGCCGGTTGAGCGCCTCACGCGCCTCCGCCGCCCGCTCCATATCCACTTCGTTCGTGAGGAAGAAGTGGGGGACCGGCCCGAGCGACGTCGCCAGCCGCTTGGCGATGGTCTTGCGGATCTGAGTGAGAGGCACGTCCTCGAAAGGGGCGCCGGAATCCGCGACCAGGAGAGAAGGGACGGGGGAAGGGGGACGTGGGACGGCCGCGGCGACCGCCGTGCGCGGCGCCGCAACCCCGTCGAGGTCCTTTCGGACAACTCGGCCCCCGGGTCCCGATCCCAGGACCAGCTTCAGATCGACTCCCTGGTCTCTGGCGATTCGCCGGGCAAGGGGTGAGGCCTTCACCCGCGTTGCATCGGGCGGGGCGGTCGCTGTCGACGCCGAGACTGGCTGGACGGCGACGCTGACGGCTGATGGCTGAGGGCTGACGGCCGTCTCTACAGCGGTTTTCACCGGCGCAGCGACGGGTGACGCGTCAACGGACTCGCCCGCCGCTCCGATGTACGCGACCACGTCCCCCACCGGCACGGTGGCGCCCTCGGTGACGACTTGTTGCAGCAGCTGGCCGTCCCCGCGGGCCACCAGCTCCATCACCGCCTTGTCCGTTTCGACCTCGGCGAGCGTCTCCCCGCTCTTCACCGCCTCGCCCACCGCCTTCGTCCACTTCACCAGGCGGCCTTCCTCCATCGTGGGCGAGAGCGCCTCCATCACCACCTTGGTGGCCATGTCAGTCGAGGTAGAGCACCCGGCGGGCAGCGGCAACGATCTTCTCGGGGGAGGGCTTGGCCAGGCGCTCGAGCTGCTTGTTGTACGGCATCGGGACGTCGGCCTGGGTGACGCGTTGCACCGGGGCGTCGAGCTCGTCGAACGCATCCCGCTGGATCAGATCGACCACCTGCGCGCCGATGCCGCAGTGGGGCCATCCTTCTTCCGCGACGACCGCCCGGTGTGTTTTCGCCACCGACGCGAGGATGGCGGGCTCGTCCAGCGGGCGCAGCGAGCGCAGGTCGATCACCTCGGCGGAGACTCCTTGTCCCGCGAGCAGGTCGGCCGCCTTGAGGGCGGGAACGACCGTCTTTGAGTGGCAGATCACGGTGACGTCCGTCCCCGCGCGCTTCACGTCTGCCTGGCCGATCGGCACGAGCAGCTCTCCGTCGGGCACGTCGCCCTTCGTGTTGTAGAGCATCTCGCCCTCGAGCACCACGACGGGGTTGTTGTCCCGGATCGCCGCTTTGAGGAGACCCTTCGCGTCGGCGGGCGTGGCGGGGGCGACGACCTTCATGCCCGGAATGTGGGCGAGCCACGACTCCCACGCCTGCGAATGCTGGGAGGACAACTGCAGCGCCGCGCCGTTGGGGCCACGGAACACGATCGGCATGGGGAGCTGTCCGCCCGACATGTACATCATCTTGGCGGCCGAGTTCACAATCTGGTCCAAGGCCAACAGGGCGAAGTTCCAGGTCATGAACTCGATCACCGGCCGCAGCCCTCCCATCGCGGCCCCCACCCCGATTCCCGCGAAGCCGAGCTCGGCGATCGGCGTGTCCACCACCCGCTGGGCACCGAACTCCTCGAGCAAACCGCGGCTCACCTTGTACGCCCCCTGGTACAGCCCGACTTCCTCGCCCATGAGGAACACGGAAGGATCGCGCTGCATCTCCTCCCGCAGCGCCTGATTCAGGGCGTCCCGATACGTGACGGTGGGCATCGGTCAGTCGGCGAGCACGTGACGCAGCAATGCGTCCGGCTCGGGGTCCGGGCTGTCGTCGGCGAACTTCACCGCGTCCTCGACCTCTCCATGGACCTCGGCCGCGAGCTCGTCGACGCCGGCCTGGTCGATGGTGCCCGCGTCCTGCATCCGGTGGGAGAGCTGGAGGATCGGGTCGCGCTTCTTCTGCTCCTCCACCTCGTCCTTGGTGCGGTACACGCCGTGCAGCGGATCCGACATGGAATGGCCCATGAAGCGGTACGTCCGCACCTCGAGCAGGGTGGGGTGCCCGCTGCTGCGGGCCCGCCGGATGGCGCGCTGGGCCGCTTGGTGCATCTCCAGGACGTCCATCCCGTCCACCACCTCACCGGCGATGTCGTAGCTGCAGGCGTGCTCGACTACGTCGGTTACGGCGGCCACGCGCTCGAATGCGGTGCCCATGCCGTAACGGTTGTTCTCGCACAGAAAGATGACGGGCAGCTTCCACACCGACGCCATGTTGAGCGCTTCGTGGAAGGCGCCGATGTTTACCGCCGCCTCGCCGAAGAAGCAGACGCACACCTCGTCGCCGCCGCGGTACTTGATGGCGAAGGCGAGGCCCGCCGCGAGGGGAAGGTGGGCGCCGACGATGCCGTGCCCGCCCATGAAGCGCTTCGCGACGTCGAAGATGTGCATCGAGCCTCCTTTGCCGCCCGAGCATCCGGTGGCTTTCCCGTACAGCTCGGCCATCACGGCGCGGGCCGGAATGCCGCGCACCAGCGCCTGGCCATGCTCGCGGTAGGAGCAGATGACGTAATCGGTGGGGTTGAGCGCGGCCGACACGCCGGCCGCGACCGCTTCCTGCCCGATGTAGAGGTGGCAGAACCCGCCGATCTTGCCGAGCGCATACGCCTCGGCGGCCTTCTCCTCGAAGCGCCGGATGAGCAGCATGTCGCGCAGCATGCGCCGATGCAACGCCGTGTCGGCCTGACTTTTCTCGGGCGCGGCGGTGACCGTGGTCATGGAGCCACCTCAGCGCCGGCTTGAGCCGTGGCGGCCGCGACCTGCTCCCAGGCGTGGTAGCTCGAGCGCACCAACGGACCCGATTCCACGTGGCGGAATCCCAGGGCGAGGCCGATTCGCTTCAACTCGGCGAACTCGTCTGGCGTATACCAGCGCGAGATCGGCAGATGGTCGTTCGAGGGGCGCAGGTATTGGCCTACCGTGAGGATGTCTACGTCCTGCGCGCGCAGGTCGCGCATCGCGACCAGCAGCTCGTCCCACTCTTCTCCCAACCCGCAGATGAGGCCTGACTTGGTGAGACCGCCGGGGCGCATCGCTTTCGCCCGGCGCAACAGCTCGAGTGCTCGAGGGTAGCGGCCGCCGGGGCGCGCGATCCGGTACAGCCGCTCGATCGTCTCGAGGTTGTGATTCAGGATGTCCGGCGCGGCGTTCATCACGAGCCGCAGCGCCGTTTCACTGCCCTTGAAATCCGGGATCAGCACCTCGACCGAGGTGTCGGGGAGCCGGTGGCGGATCTCAGTGACGCACGAGGCGAAGATCTCGGCTCCGCCGTTTGGCAGATCGTCGCGGTCGACACTCGTGATCACGACGTGCCGCAGCCCCATCTGCTCCACGGCGCGGGCGAGCCGGGAGGGCTCCTCGGGGTCGAGCGCCGTCGGCGTGCCGTGCGCCACTGCGCAGTAGGCGCAGTTCCGGGTGCAGACGTCGCCGAGGATCATGAAGGTCGCCGCCCGATGCTCCCAGCACTCGCCGATGTTGGGGCAGTGCGCTTCTTCACACACGGTGTGCAGCCGGAGCTCGCGCATCATCTGCTGGACCGCCAGGTAGGTGGCCCCGCCGGGGGCTTTGACTTTGAGCCACGCGGGCTTGCGGGCCAGGGTGGGGGCGGGCGAGTTGCCCAGACGGGGATTGATGTGAACCAGCGGTGCGGCCATAACGCTCCGTGCAACCGGTGACAGATGAAGATAGTACGCGGCGGGGGGCGTTGGTAGCCGATTTTCAACCGGACGGTTGATCGCCCTTTCGTCGAATCTCGTTCAGTTTCTCCTCTATCGCCGGCTCAGAGCTCAGCGTCCCGTCAGCGATGTGGGCGATCTCTTCGGCTTCGCGCCACTGCCGCTCCAGCTCTTCGATCTCCGCCCGCTCGTCCACGGCCATCTCCAGCGCCAGTTGTCGCTCGGGCTGCAGCGACCGGAGTGTGAGCTCGCGGCGCACCACGTCGCGAATCAACCGGTCGGGTCCGCCGATCTGATCCACCACACCCGCGGCCGTCTCCGCCCTGCGACGGCTGGACCGGCGCACGTTGAGGTAGCCGAGCCCCTGTCGCAATGCGGCCAAAGCGTCCGGGCCGGTGAGCAACGATGCTTCGCGACGACACTGGGGGCAGCTCAGCAGCACTCCCAGGTCGTGGCGGGCGTCGGGAATGACGCGGGCGTGTTGCAGGTGCTTCGCCTTGAGCTGGAGAGCGGCGCCGCACTGTTCGCACACGGGCGGCTCCGTGAGCACTACGCGACGGCGACCGACCATTCCTACGTACACCCGGTCGGCGAGGTCCCCGATGTTCCAAAGCACAAAACCGAACGATCCGCCCACCGCGACGTTCGCCGCGATGCCCAAGCCGACCGCGGCCAGGGTCAGCGGCACGACGACTTTGGCGCGGTCGCGCTGTCTCGCCTTGAGGCGCTCCCCGTAACGCCACCCGGCGAGCTCGACCCGCGGCGGCTTGCCCACCCGGACCAGATCGTAGCGCTCCCACCGCAACAGGGCGACCTGGTCCGTACTGGCGAGCAGGCGTCCGTCACGAGCGACGCGGGCCACGGCCTCGATGCGCTCGAGTCGGTCGTCCAACGGCGTGAGGTTCCAGCGCGCGCACTTCGGGCACACGACCCAGAGGCGCCCCCGCCATTCGTCGAAGGCCAGGCGCCGGCCGACGCCGAGCCCCGACGGTCCGCCATCGCCGTCGAGGGACGCGTTGCAGAACGCGCAGGTGGTGTACATGGCTCGCGGCTATCCGCCACCGGATGGGGCGGCATCGAAGCGAGCCACCGACAGGTGGCTGATATCGACCTCGGTACGACCCGTCGCGAGCAGATCGCCGATGATTTCGCCGGTGATCCCCGCCAGCAGAATGCCGTTGCGGCCGTGGCCGGTGGCGTACCACAACCCGGTCACCTCGGGGTCGCTCCCCAGAATCGGGCGCCCGTCGGGCGTCACGGGCCGCAGCCCGGCCCAGGCGCGGAGGGTGGGAGCAGCGGCGATCGCGGGATACAGC
>JBGPIW010000126.1:0-6634 GCA_041485045.1 Gemmatimonadota bacterium
CGTGTATCAGGCGCTGCTGGGCGGCGTGACCTCCGGGACCCCGGTCCGGTTGACGCTCGTCGCTGTGGCCGGTCTCGCACTGGTGGGCGGGCTCGCGCTGGCGTGCTTCGCCAAGGTCTGCGGCATCGTCTTCCTTGGCGTCGCGCGCAGTCGAGAGGCGGAGCGTGGACACGAGGCCGCTCCCGGGATGCTGATCCCGATGTTCGGACTGGCGGCGGTGTGCGCCCTGATCGGACTCGCCCCGGCGCTCGCCGTGCGGCCGGCCCTTGCCGTCGGCGCCTCCGTCGCGCGCGTCGCCGTCGCTGCCGTGGGCAGCGACATCCCGCAGGCCGTCACCCGGATCGGGTTCCTGTCGCTGGCGGTGGTGGCACTCCTCGGACTCGGGAGCGTGGCGTGGGGGGCATTGCTCCGGCGCCGCCCGGTCACATCCGCGGATACCTGGGGCTGCGGCTATGCCGTCCCCACGAGCCGGATGCAGTACACGGCGTCGTCGTTCGCGGCACCGCTCCTGGCCGCGTACGGACCCCTGGCCGGCGTACGCGAGACGCGCAGCCCCACCGCGTTCTCCAGTCACGCGCGCGAGATCGTGCTGGAGGGGGCGATTCTTCCAGCGTGGGCTGCGGTGCGGGGCGTGCTGTGGCGGCTGCGTCCGATCCAACACGGCCGGCTGTGGGTGTACCTGTTGTACATCATCGCCGTGCTGCTCTTGCTCCTCCTCTATCTCGCCGGCCTGGTCGGCGTCCCCGGAGGGATCTCGCGATGACCCGCTGGCAGCTGTTGAGCCTGGGGGTCATGCTGGTACTCGCGCCGGCGTTGCCCGGCGTTGTCGCAAAGACCAGGGCGGTGCTCACCGGCCGCCGGGGGGCGCCCGTGTTGCAGCTCTATTGGGATCTGCTGCGGCTGTTACGCAAAGGGGCGGTCTACAGCACGACGACGACCTGGCTGTTCCGCCTGGCTCCCGTGGCCGCGGTCGTGACGCCGCTGCTCGCCCTCGCCATGCTGCCGCTCGACGGCGACGGAGCGCTGCTCCACTTCTCCGGTGACTTCGTCGCGTTCGCCGCCGTTCTGGCGCTGGGTCGCTTCACGCTAGTGCTCGCGGCGCTCGACACCGGATCGAGCTTCGAGGGGATGGGCGCAAGCCGAGCCGCGGCCTTCGCGTCGCTCGTCGAGCCCGCCCTGTTCGTTTGCTTCGTGGGACTGATTCTCCGGACCAGCCAATTCTCCCTGAGCAACATGCTCGGAGCGGCGCCGGCCCCGTCCCTCGTCATGGTCGCGGTGAGCCTGTTCTTCGTGCTGCTGGCGGAGGCCTCCCGCGTCCCGGTGGACGATCCGGCCACCCACCTCGAGCTGACGATGATCCACGAGGTCGCGGTGTTGGATCACAGCGGTCCGGACCTGGCGCTGCTGCTCTACGGCGGCGCGCTGCGGATGGGATTATTCGCCGCGCTGCCGGTGACCGTCCTGGCGTCACGCGCCGCCGTGTCGGCGCCGTGGGTGTCGGCCGTGGTGGTGGCGGGGACCGTGGCGGTGGCGGTGGCGGTCGGAGTGATAGAGTCCTCCATGGCCCGACTGCGGCTCAGCCGGGTACCGCAGTTCCTCGTCGCCGCGTCGGTGCTCGCGTCGTTGGGCGTCATCCTCCAACTGCTCAGCTGACCAATGGAACACCTGGCCGACCTGCTGCTGCTGCTCGTGTTGTTGACCTGCTTTCTGATCCTCGGCACGACGCGGCTCACCACCTGCATCCGGGCGGTGGCGGTGCAGGGCGGTTTGCTCGGCGTGCTGCCGCTGGTCCTGCGCCAGCACTGGTCACTCCACACCCTGGGCCTCGCCGCAGGGACCCTGCTCGTAAAGGCGATCGCGTTGCCCTGGTTTCTCACCTGGGCGATCCGCGAGGCCGCGGTGCGTCGCGAGGTGGAGCCGCGCGTGGGGTACATCGCGTCCCTGGTGCTGGGTGTCGCGGCCGTCGCGGCGGCGAGCGCGGTGGCCACGCGACTGCCCGTGCCGGGCAATCATCCAATCCTGCTGCTCACGACCTCGCTGTCCTGCGTGATCATGGGCCTGGTGGTCCTCGCCACCCGCGCCAAAGCACTCATCCAGGTCGTGGGCTACCTGATGTTGGAGAACGGGATCTACATCTTCGGCCTGATGAGTTTGGACCGCGTGCCCTTCCTGGTGGAGGTCGGAGTGCTGCTGGACGTCTTCGTGGGGGTCTTCATCATGGGCATCGTGGTATTCCACATCAATCGTGAGTTCGACTCGCTCGACTCAGCCCGGCTCACGGAGCTCACCGACTGATGCTGCTCGCCGCGCTGGTGCTCATTCCCGCGCTGGGCGCGGTGGGCGCGTACGGACGTCCCGCGCGCCACGGCCTGTGGCTCGTCTCGATGGCCGGGGTTCATCTGGCGCTCGTGGCCGGCGCCTGGATCGCCCTGCCGGCCCCGATCCTGAATGGGTGGATCGCGCTCGACGCCCTGGGTCTCGTGGTGCTGACCGTAGTCAGCACTCTGTTCCTCGTGGTGGCGACGTATGCGGTGGGCTACCTGCGGCGGGAGCGGGGTGGGCGGGGGTTCGCGAGCTGGTTGCTGGCGTTCCTCGCCGCCGCGTCGCTCGTCGCCGAGAGCCACCACCTCGCGCTGCTTTGGGTCGGGATGGAGGGCACGACGCTGGCGCTGGCGCCGCTCATTTTTCACCGGCGCGACCGGCGCTCGCTGGAAGCGGTGTGGAAGTATCTGGTGATCTCGTCCGTCGGCATCGCGCTGGCGTTGCTCGGGACGTTCTTCCTCGCGACCGCCCAGGGAGACCTCGGCCCGGGGAACCGCCCGCTGGTGCTCGAAGATCTGGTGGCGGGGGCGGCGCAGCTTCATCCGGCCTGGCTCAAAGCGGCGTTTGTATTCCTGCTGGTCGGGTACGGGACCAAACTCGGGCTCGCCCCGATGCACACCTGGAAACCGGACACCTACGGTGAGGCTCCGGCGCTCGTGTCGGCGCTCATGGCCGGAGGGCTCACGAGCTGTGCCTTCCTAGGCATCGCCCGGGCGACCGAAGTGGTGACCGCCGCGGGACTGGTTTCCTTCGCGCGCCCGCCGCTGCTGGCGTTCGGTTTGCTCTCGCTCGTCGTGGCCGCCGCGTTCGTGATCGGACAGAGCGATATCAAGCGATTGCTCGCCTACTCGAGCGTGGAGCATGTGGGGTTGCTCGTGCTGGGACTCGGCATCGGCGGGGTGGGCACGTACGGCAGCATGCTGCACCTCGTGAACAACGCGATGGCGAAAGGCCTCCTGTTTCTCGCCGCGGGCAACTCCGCGCTCATCGCGTCCCCGCGCGGGCTGCTGCGCGCCGCTCCGGCGTCGGGTACCCTGCTGCTGATCGGGCTCTTCGCCGTGACCGGGTCTCCGCCGTTCGGGATGTTCCTGAGCGAGCTCACGATCCTTCGTGCCGTCCTGGGGGGCGGCCACGTGTGGATCGCCGCCGCGGTGCTCGCGCTGCTCGCCCTGATCTTCATCGGCATCGCCTCGATGATGCTGGAGCTGCTGTACGGACCGAACCCGGCGCCGGCGCCGGCCGCGCGCGAGAGCCGGTGGCTTCTCTTCGGGCCCGCGGTGCTGGCGCTCGGGGCTCTCGTGCTTGGCGTGGCGATCCCGGGGCCGCTGCAGCACCTCCTGTCGCAGGCCGCCGGCGCGTTGGGCGGATCCACTCCGTGAGCCGGTTCGACGAGCTGGGTCTACGCAACCGGCGGGCCGTTCCCTGGTCCGCGGTGCCGCTCGAACCCACCGAACGGTTTCGCGAATCGGTGGCCCGGGCGGTGGCCGGACGGTGGCGGCTCATCTCGCTCTTTGGTCTGCCGGACGGGGACGACGAGACCCGGCTGGTCGCGATACTGGCCGACGATGCCGAGGGCGCACTGGGGGCGACGAGCACCCGGGTTGGCCGGACGTATCCGGCGCTCACCCCCGCGTGCCCCCCAGCCAACCGGTTCGAGCGGGAAATCGCCGAGCAGTGCGGCGTGGTGCCCGAAGGACATCCCTGGCTCAAGCCGCTGCGCCGTCACCCGCCGGATCACGCGCCGTTCGCGCGGCGCGCGGGTCCGATGGACCGCGAGGCGCATCCGTTTTTCCAGGTGGCGGGCGATGAGATTCACGAGGTGGCCGTCGGGCCGGTGCACGCGGGAATCATCGAGCCGGGTCACTTCCGCTTCCAGGCGCACGGTGAAGCGGTGCTGTTCCTGGAGATCGTACTCGGCTACCAGCACCGCGGCGTGGAGCGGCTGCTGGAAACGCTCGACCCCGCCCGCGCGGTGCTGATCGCCGAGGCCATCGCGGGCGACACGGTCATCGGGCACACGGGCGCCTACTGCGGCGCGCTCGAGGCCCTGGCGCGAAGCCGCAAGACGCCGCGCGCGCAGTCGGTGCGCGGCATCGCGCTCGAGCTCGAGCGGCTGGCCAATCACCTCGGCGACCTCGGCGCGCTCGCGGGTGACGTGGCCTACGCACCGGCGGCGGCGTACCTCGGTCGCCTGCGGGGGGAGTGCTTGAACCTCCTGATGACGCTCAGCGGTAACCGCTACGGACGGGGGCTGGTCCGTCCGGGTGGAGTCGGGTTCGACATCACACCGGAGATGGCGGTCGAGCTGCGTGACCGCCTGCAGGGGCTGCGGGAGGAAGTCGGGCCGGTACTCGACCTCATGTTCGGGAGCGCATCGGTGCAGGCCCGCCTCGAGGGGGTGGGAGTGGTGTCCAAGGCCGCCTGTGCCGACGGGGGTTTCGTTGGACCGGTGGCGCGGGCGTGCGAGGTCCCCCGCGACGTGCGCCTCGATCACCCGTACGGCATCTTTCGTTTCGCGCACATTCCGGTGGCGACCGCCTGGGCGGGCGATGCGCTGGCGCGGGCGCTGGTGCGGCGCTTCGAAATCGAGCGCTCGCTCGAGTTCGCCGTCGAGCAGCTCGGCGCACTTCCCCGGGGCGAGGCTCGGGTCCCGTGCGGGACGCCCCGGCCCGAAGAGCTGGCGGTCGCGATGGTCGAAGGATGGCGCGGTGAGATCGTGCACGTCGTGATCAGCGACGCGTCGGGAAGGATCCGTCGTCACAAGATTACCGATCCGTCGTTCCACAACTGGGCGGCGCTGGCATTCGCCATGCCCGGCAACGAGATCTCCGACTTTCCGCTCTGCAACAAGAGCTTCAACCTCTCCTACGCGGGGCACGACCTGTGACCGGTGACGGGGTAGCGTGCTCGACCTGATCCGGAACCGGCTGCGGCAGGGGATGCGCACCTTGTCGTATCCGAAGGAACCCGCGCCAGCACTCCCGGAGCGGTTCCGCGGCCGTCCGTCGCGCGATCCCAGCCGCTGCGTCGGAGACTGCCCCGCCTGCGCCGGCCGCACGCCCCCAGCGCTCGACCTCGGCGCCTGTCTCTTCAGTCCCGAAGAAGCGGCGGCGTGTGCCCAGGGCGCCGTCGGCTACACGCGCGACCACCGGATGGCCGTCACGTCGCGCGATGCCCTGGTGACGTCCACCGGCGAGGTCGCGCTGGCCCGCGCACTGGACGAGCGGAGCCGCCGGCTGTTCGGGCGCTCGCTGCGGTTGCGGTCGGTGGTGGCGGGGAGCTGCGGCGGGTGCGAAGCGGAGCTGGTCGCGCTGGGCAACGTCGTGTTCGACCTGGCGCGGTTCGGGGTCCAGTTCGTTGCATCGCCCCGCCACGCCGATGGCCTGGTCATTACCGGGGCTGTGAACGTCAACATGCGACTCGCGCTCCAGAAGACCTACGACGCGGTTCCCGCGCCGAAGATCGTGCTCGCCGTCGGCGCGTGTGCCGCGAGCGGCGGTCCGTTCCGGGGGAGTCCGGAAGTCGCCGGGGGCGTCCCGCCCGAAATCCCTGTAGACCTCTGGGTGCCTGGGTGCCCGCCGCACCCGCTGACGATCCTCGACGGCGTACTGCGCCTGCTCGGGACGATCGAGAATGGAGCACGATGAGTACCATCCAGTTCCTCGGAGCCGCCGGAACGGTCACCGGGTCGATGCACCTGGTCACCGCGAACGGCCGCCGCGTGCTGCTCGACTGCGGTCTGTTCCAGGGGTTGAAGGAGCTGCGGGAGCGCAACTGGCGCGAGCCGCCGTTCGACCCCAAGAGCCTGGACGCGGTCGTCATCTCGCACGCGCACATCGATCACACGGGATCGCTCCCGTTGCTCGTGCGGCGCGGCTACCG
Organism: Gemmatimonadota bacterium; assembly: GCA_041485045.1. Classification (GTDB taxonomy): domain Bacteria; phylum Gemmatimonadota; class Gemmatimonadetes; order Gemmatimonadales; family GWC2-71-9; genus DASTHG01. Next base: position 6,205 of record JBGPIW010000126.1, read on the forward strand.
CGGTCCGATCTTCTGCACCGCCGCCACCGCCGACCTGCTTGGCGTGCTGCTGCCGGACGCGGCGCACCTCCAGGAGGAAGAGGCGGACCGGGCCAATCGCTACGGGTACTCGAAGCACAAGCCGGCGCTGCCGCTGTATACGGCGGCGGACGCGCAGCGTGCCCTGGGACAGCTCGAGCGATCGGTGTACCATCAGCCCCTTGCCGTGGCCGGGGATCTGACGGTCACCTACCGGCTCGCGGGGCACATCCTCGGGGCGGCAACGGTGGATCTGAAACTCGGTGCCGGTCCGCGGATCGTCTTTTCCGGCGATCTCGGCCGGTACGACCGGCCGATTCTGCCCGATCCCGAGCCGGTGCCGGAGGCCGACGTGCTGTTGCTGGAATCCACTTACGGAGACCGCGAGCATCCCGCGGGCACCGCGGACGAG
>JBGPIW010000127.1:0-6625 GCA_041485045.1 Gemmatimonadota bacterium
GGCCCGCGAGTGTCGCCCGCCCAGAGGACCATCCCCGGGAAACGATGGGCGCCGGCATAGCGCAGGTCCCACACGAAGCGGTTCATGCCCGCGGTGACCTTCAGCGAGTCCCCCTCGGGGGGCGGCTTCGTGGAAAAGCGCCGCACGACGGAATCGCGCGCATCACGGATCTCGAGCGTCACGGGCGTCGCGCTGTCGGGGACCTGCCGAAAGTAGAAATCGATGCGCGCGCCCGCCGGCGCGTTCTTCCCCACCGGGACCGGGCGCGACGGCGTGAACCCCGATCCCGGGCCGCGCCGGGCGTCGCCGGGCGCGAACAGCCAACGTTCGGCCGCCGCGACCTCGGGCGTGATCTGCCGGAGCGAGGCGAGGCCGTCGAGAATCCAGAACGCGCGTCCGTGCGTCGCCGCGATGAGATCGCCGTCTTTGATCGCCAGGTCGTGAATCGGGACGACGGGCAGATTCTGCCGCAGTGACTGCCAACTCGTGCCGTCGTCGAACGAGACGTACACCCCGAATTCGGTCCCGGCAAAGAGCAGTCCCGCCCGCCCGGGATCCGCCCGCACCACCCGCACGAAGTGAGTGGAGGGAATGCCCGCCGTGATGCGCCGCCAGCTTTTTCCATAGTCATGCGTGACGTACGCGTAGGGCGCGAAGTCATCGAGCTTGTACCGCGTGGCGGCGACGTACGCTGTGGCCGCGTCCCGCGGCGACGCCTCCACCATGCTCACCAGGGTACCTGGGGTGATCTCTTTGGGTGTGACGTCCAGCCACGTCTTGCCGCCGTCCCGGGTCAGCTGCACCAGGCCGTCGTCCGTCCCCACCCAAACGAGACTCGAGTCGCGCGGCGATGGGGCGATCGCGAAGATCGTGCCGTAGTACTCGACGCTCGTATTGTCCTTGGTGATCGGCCCGCCCGAGGACTGTTGCTTCGTGCGGTCGTTCCGGGTGAGGTCCGGGCTCACCGTCTCCCAGCGGTGGCCCTCGTCCGCGGTGCGGAACAGCACCTGGGCGCCGACGTAGAGCACGCGCGGGGTCGTGGGGGCGAGCACAATGGGGAACGTCCACTGGAATCGGTACTTCAGATCTCGCGCCGCCCACCCCATCGGGTTGTCGGGCCAGGCGTTGATGTCACGCTCTTGCCCGGTACGCACGTCGAAGCGGCTGATGTAGCCGCCGTAGCTGCCGGCGAACACCACGTCCGGATCGTCGGCGCGCGCGGCGATCCAGCCGCTCTCGCCGCCCCCCACATCGTACCAGTCCCGCTCGCCGATCACTGCGCCGTCGGTCCGGCTCGCGATGCAGACCGTGCTGTTATCCTGCTGGGCACCGCAGACTTTGTATGGGCGATGTGTCGTGGCGATGACGTGGTAGAACTGCGCCGTGGGCTGGTTTGCTTCGGTGCTCCAGCTCACGCCGCCGTCCAAGCTGACCGTCGCCCCGCCGTCGTTGCCGTTGACCATCCGGCTGGCGTCGTGCGGGTCGATCCAGAGCGCATGGTGGTCCCCGTGCGAGCCCCGAATCGGCTTGAATTCCTTGCCGCCGTCGATCGATTTGAGCAAGGCGGTGTTGAGGACGTACACGGCGTCCGGGTTCCCCGGATCGGCATACACATTGCTGAAATACCAGGCGCGCTGCCGCAGGTCGTGGTCGTCGCTCGTGCGCGTCCAGGTGGCACCGGCGTCGTCGGAGCGGTACAGTCCGCCATCGCTCGCTTCGACCAGGGCCCAGATCCGCTCCGGCCGGAGCGCGGAGACGGCGATGCCGATGCGGCCGATGACCCCTGCGGGAAGTCCTTTGTTGCGGGTGAGCTCCGTCCAGGTGTCCCCGCCGTCGGTGGACTTGAAGAGCCCGCTCCAACGGCCGCCGCTCGTGAAGCTCCAGGGCGTCCGCTGGGCCTGCCACAGCGCGGCGTACAGCACGCGGGGGTTCGAGGGATCGAGCACCAGGTCGACCGCGCCCGCGCTGTCGGACCTGAAGAGGACTTTCTGCCACGTCTTGCCGCCGTCCGAAGTGCGAAACACGCCGCGGGCGGCATTGGGCCCGAACACGTGGCCGAGGACGGCCACGTACACCCGGTCGGGATCGCGCGGGTCCACCATGATGCGGGCGGTCTGGCCGCCATCGGTGAGGCCGATACGACTCCACGTCTTGCCCGCGTCGGTCGAGCGGTACATCCCGTCGCCGGGGGAGACGTTGCCGCGCAGCGTGGATTCGCCGGTGCCGACGTAGATCACGTTCGGGTCGGATGGCGCCACCGCGATCGCGCCGATCGATCCGGCGCCCAGCGCCGAATCCGCGATCGGCTCCCAGGTCAGTCCCGCGTTGGCCGTCTTCCAGACGCCGCCCCCAGTCGCCCCCATGTAGAACACTAGCGGGTGCATCGGATCCCCGGCCACGGCGGCCACACGGCCGCCGCGAAACGGCCCGATCTCGCGCCAGCGCAGTCCCGAGTACAGTGTCGTGTCGAAACGGGTCGGCACCTGGGCAAGGGCGCCGGAGCCGAGAACCCAGGTGAGCAGGAGCGACGAGGAGACGACGCGCGGGAACCGACAGCTCATGGGACCCTCCCAGTGGAGCCGCTCGTCGTCACCACCGGCAACTCGATGAAGCTCGCCTTGTCCGGCGCGTGGTAGATCCGCTGCGTCGCCTTACGGTAGTCCCCCGGCTTCGCCCAGAAGATGTTGGGGACGAAGGTCTGTGGATTCCGGTCGTACAACGGGAACCAGCTCGACTGCACCTGGACCATGATGCGGTGGCCCGCCCGGAAGACGTGGTTCGCCGTGGGCAGCGCGAAGCGATAGCGCAGCGGCTGGTTGGGCGTGAGGGCCTTGGGCGTCTCGAAGCTCTCGCGATAACGGCCACGGAAAATGTCCATGGCGATCGCCAGCTGGTATCCGCCCAGACTCGGGTCGGGGGTCGCTTCATCCGGGTACACGTCGATCAGCTTGACCACCCAGTCGGCATCAGTCCCGGTCGTCGCGGCGATGAGATTCACGATCGGCTGCCCGCTAATCTTGACGGGCGCGGTAAGGACGTCCGACACATACGTCAGGACGTCGGGGCGGCCCGAGGCCTCTCGCTGGTCGTCCACCAGCCACTGCGGCCACGTGAGGGGTAGCACGTACCCCATCGGTTGGCTGGGCCGCGCGCGGTACGGCACGGGCTTCGCGGGGTCGGATACGTATTCGTCGACGCCTGAGTCGCCCGCCGCAGGGGCTGTGAATCCGACCTTCCCGCCGGCCCCAAGGTAGAGCGGTGTCGCGTGGACCGAGCATCCCGCGGGGCAGCCGGACGGCCAGGCGTTCAGGCGCTCCCACTCGTTGACACCGGTCACGAACGCATTGACGGGGGCAACCGCATCCGGCGACGCGCCGTCCTTGAGGTAGCGATCGAGGAACGGGAGCAGGATGTGTTGCTGGAAGTAGCGCGAGGTGTTGCCGTCGAACTGGATCGCACCGAGCGCGCTGCCGTCTTCGATCTCCTGGCCATGATGCCAGGGGCCCATCACCAGGAAGACCTTGTCGTTGCTCGTGTCCTTCGGCTCGAGCGCCTGGTACACCGCGATGGCGCCGTAAATGTCCTCCTGATCCCACAGACTATGGACCAGCATGACCGGGATGGTGAGCGGCTCGGCTGCGAGCACCTTGTCCATCGCCTGTTGGCTCCACCACGCGTCGTAGCTCGGGTGCGCGAGCAGCGCGCGCCAGAAGCCGACCTGCTCGAGGCCGTGAGCGTTCCCCAGCGCCCCCGCCGACCCCGCGGCCATGTACTGATCGTAGTCGTCGAAATGGTCGGTCCACCAGCGGAACTCGTTGGTGCGGGACGCTTCCTGCTCGTAGATGTACGGCATGTTCTGCTGGCGGAAGGCGCCGTTGTGGAACCAGTCGTCGCCCATCCAGCCGTCCACCATCGGGTTCATCGGGACGGAGACTTTGAGCGCGGGGTGCGGATGGACCAGCGCCATCAGAGGCTCGAATCCGTCGTAGCTGATGCCGAGGATGCCGACCTTGCCGTTCGTCTCGGGCACGTGCTTCACCAGCCAGTCGACCGTATCGTAGCAATCGGTCGACTCGTCCACCGAAGTGGGATTGAGCGGTCCGTGTAGCGGCCGGTTCATCACATAGTCGCCTTCCGAGCCGTATTTGCCGCGGATGTCCTGGACCACGCGGATGTAGCCGCCCGGGAGGATCACGTCGAGGGCGTTGTCGTAGCCGTTGAGGTTCGGACCCAGGTGCACGCTCGCCGCGTATGAGGTGGTGGCGGTGGCGTCGTACGGCGTCCGGGTGAGCAGGATCGGCGCGCGGGCGGCCCCCTTCGGTACGAGGATCACCGTGTGCAGCTTGACACCGTCGCGCATCGGGATCATCACGTCCCGCCGCACGTAGTCGAAACTCGACGTGACTGGTGTGAACGTGCCGGGTGTCTCGCTCGGGAGCGTCGGCCGATTTTGAGCGGCGACGGGTGTCGCCAGGATCAGTGCTGCGACGAACAACCGGACGGGGAAACGGGACATGCGAGTTTGCTCCACTGAGGTCGGGAGCAAAGCTACATCCCAATGAGATGCCCGGGGCGGGAATCGAACCCGCATGCCGTTGCCGACACAGGATTTTGAGTCCTGCGCGTCTGCCAGTTCCGCCACCCGGGCACGATCAGGTCTTCGGGGGTATCGCTCGCTCGATGTCGCGCTGCTTGGCCAGGAGCCGCTCCGCGAAATCCAACCGCTCTTCCAATTCGGAGACCCGCCGTTGAACGTCCGCGAGCTCGCCGAACTTCTGTTGCATCTCTTCCGAGCCGCCCAGCTCCTGATGCAGCTGCTCGAGCGCGCTTAGGCGGAGCGCCAGGTGTCGCTTGCGATCAGACGCCCGCATCTCCGCAGGCATGAGCCGGTACAGCAATCCGACTCCGCCCATGAGCGCCATGAAGATAAACCCTACGCCAATGGCCCACTCGGGAATGCCGAACATGCTCGCCTCCTCGTGCGTCCCGCGGCCTCGCTCCGGCCTCGACCGCCCCTGCGTCCGCGCGTCATAACGTGGCTGAGGGGAGAGAAGGTTTCGCTAGGTCTTCGGTGGACTGATCCGTTCCGCGTCCCGCTGTTTGGCGAGCATGCGTTCCACGAAGTCGAGCCGCTCTTCGAGCTCGGCTAGCCGCGCGGTGACCCCATCGTCCTGGGCGAGCCCCTGCCGCCCCGCTTCGATCGTGCCCAGGCGCTGCTGCACGCCGTCGAGCAGCTGCGAGAGATCTCGTCTGGATGCGTGCCGCCCGCGCAGCCCCTCGGACGGCAACATCCGGCCGAATACGGCTTTCGCGATCGAGGCCGCCAAGATGATGAACCCGATGCCGATGGCCCACTCGGGGATACCGAACACTGCCCCTCCGCTCGGGCGAGAGGAGGGAATATATAGCGCTTAGGGACGGAGTCGCCGCCTCGGCCGCAGGCCCGGCCGCACCCCCGGCCGCCCTTCTCGCTGCAGCGCGCGCTCGCGCCGGACTTCCTGGAGCCGCCGCATCAACCGTTCGCGCAGCATCTGGTACTGCGCTCGTTGCACCGGCGTCAGATACCCCGCCATCTCCCGGTCCTGCTCCTGCTCGATGGTCAATCGGTCGCTGCGGTTGGCCTGAATCGCATCCATCAGCCGGCGTACGGTGTCGGGATTGGCAGCCCGTCCGGGCCGCATCTGGTCCTGAAGGCCGAAGCGCAGCAACACCTGCTGCCGCACGATGGCGCGACGCCGCGTCCGGAACCGCTCCTCGGTGTCGCGCAGCTTGTTGGCCTGGTCGTCGGACAGCCCCAGCCGCTGCTGGACCACGGTGCCGAAGCGGCGCTCGATCTCCCCCTGCAGGCGCTCCCGCTCGGCGGAGTCGGGTCCGGCGGCCGAGTCCTGCTGCGCGGCGAGCGCCGGGGCCAAGGCGAGACACACGACCCACATGAGTTTCCCCATCACCCCTCCAATGACTGCAGTAACGCCCGAAGCTGCTCCGTCGTCAGATTGCCGAAGTCGTCATCGGCGGACTCGATCGTGGCGTCGTTCAGCGTCTGATCGAGACCGCCCAGCACCTCGCGCAGCTGATCGGCGGTCAGACCCTGCAGCTCCTCCTGGACATAGTGGCCGTCAGGCGTCCCATGCTGGAGCAACCGGCCACGGACCACGATCCCCACCCCGACCATTAGCACGACGAGGGCCGCGGCGCGCAACCAGGATGGCTGGATCCACCGGTCACGCCACGACCGACGGTCGGCACGAAGGCGTTCCACGACAGCGGCAGCGGTGCGCTCGACGTCCAGCCGCTCCGCCGCCCGCACGCCCAGCCGGCCGGCCAGCCGCTCCAACTCGATGTCGCGCTCTTCGTCGTCCGTCATTTCAGCCACTCCTTCAGCCGCTTCACGGCGTGGTGATAGTGCACCCGGGCCGCCCCCGGCGTCGTGCTCAACGCCACCGCAATCTCATCGTATTCCACTCCTTGCTGTGCCCGCAGCAGAAAGACCTCGCGCTGCATGCGCGGCAGGCGCTCGATACCCCGGCGCAGGCGGTCTTCCGTTTCCCCAGCCTCCGCCCGCTCCTGCGGGTTCCCGTCTCTCGACTCGACCCCTTCGTCCAGGGGCACGATCCGATGCCGCACC